>JAYUUX010000138.1:0-3274 GCA_043754645.1 Verrucomicrobiales bacterium
GGCACATGGCCAAGCGCCCCAGAAGTGTGAGAATCGTGCCGATGCATTCTTCGGTTAACGCCTTGATTTGATGGCAGGATTCGACCCATTTGACGGCGCGCTTCTGGTGGACAAGCCTGCCGGCATGACGTCCCACGACGTCGTCTACAAGATCCGGCGCGGCTTTCAGCTCAACAAGGTCGGCCACTGCGGCACGCTGGATCCGGGCGCGACCGGGCTGTTGATCATCGTCATCGGCAAGGCCACCAAGCTGTCCGACCGGATCATGGGCGGCGACAAGACCTACGAAGGAACCATCCGCTTCGGCGAGACGACCGATAGCTACGACGCCGACGGCCAGCTCGTCGCATCGATGCCCGTATTGCCGATGACGCTCGAAGAAATCAGCGGATATGCGGCCGAGTTCCAGGGCGACCTGATGCAGACGCCGCCGATGGTTTCGGCCGTGAAGATCGGCGGTGTGCCCCTCTACAAGTTGGCGCGCAAAGGCGTCGAAGTGGAACGCAAGGCCCGGCTGGTCCACATCTACCGCTTCAGCATCCTTTCCTACGCCGAGCCCGAGGCGCAGTGCCGCATCGCGTGCACCAAGGGAACCTACGTCCGCAGCCTTGCGCACGATCTCGGCCAGAAGGCCGGCTGCGGCGCGCATCTCAAGTCGCTTCGGCGCACCGCCTCGGGGAAATACGACATCAAGGATGCCATGCCGCTGGCCCAGCTGCTGGAGCTGCCCTTGAGCGAACTCGAGAAGCGTGTCATCCCCTTCCTGACCCTCGCCCAGAACGAACAGACCGTGTAACCGGATGCGCCTCGCCCACGCCGCCAGAGAACTTCGCCAGGATTCGCAGCCCGTCTGCGCGGCGATCGGCGTCTTCGACGGCCTCCACCTGGGACACCGCGAAATCCTCAAACGGATCCGGGACAAGGCCGCCGGTTCGGGTGGCCGATCGCTCGTCATCACGTTCGACCGACATCCCAACGCCGTCGTCGCGCCGGACCGCCTGCCGCCGATCATCTCTCCGCTCGGACAGCGGCTGCGGTTGATGGACGGCCTGGGGATGGACGCCGCGCTTGTCCTTCCGTTCGATGTCGGGTTGAGCAAGGTCGGTGGCGAAGACTTCATCCGCGGTCTCGCCGCCGACCTTGGATCGCTTCGCAGTCTGACGGTGGGCGAGGAGTTCACCTTCGGCCATAAGCGCAGCGGCAATGTTGAACTTCTGAAACACCTCGGCCGTGAACTCGGCTTCACGGTGGATCCCGTGGGGGGCGTTGAACTCCATGGCCAACGCGTCAGCAGCACCCGCATCCGCGAGCTCATCCAAGGCGCCGACTTCGCGGCCGCCGAACAACTTCTTGGCCGGCGGTGGGCGCTGGTTGGAAACGTTGTGACCGGGGACCAGCTCGGGCGACAGATTGGATTTCCGACAGCGAATTTGGAGACCAATGGCCTCGTCCTTCCCCCACATGGAGTTTATGCAGGGCGGGTCCTCGTGAATGGAACGAGCTGGAAGGTCGCCCTCAACATCGGCTTGCGGCCGACGGTCAGCCAACCCGCGCCCCGGCTTCGCGTCGAAGCCCACTTGATCGACTTCGCCGGCGAACTTGTGGGCCAGGAACTCGAGATCGAACTCCTTGGACGGCTCCGGGCCGAGATGAAGTTCCCCAGCTTCGACGCGCTCCGCGCGCAGATCGCCGCGGATGTCGCCGCGGTCCGTCGCCATCCTTGAGCCGCGCCCCGGCTCACGGAAGTTCGCGGATCCTCAGATTGCGGAACTCCACCGGCGATCCTTCCGACTCGAGGCAGAGATACCCGAAGGCCGGTTTGCATTCCGTGCCGCCGGAGACTTCCTCGCCGTTCACCCACAGGCGCACCTCGCCGTTGATCGCGCGGATGTAGTAGTGGTTCCACTCGCCCACGCCCTTGCTGAGATTCTTCCGCGGAAAGCTGCGTTTGCTCCCGCCCGGCGCGGTCGGCGCGAAGGGTTTCATGTCTGCCCTCCCCGTGGGGAACACATCGCCGTGGGACGTGAACCAGTCAGCCTTCTTCCCGCTCTGCTTCTCGTATTGTTCCGTGTAGCCGTGGTCGAGCACCTGCACCTCGATCCCCTCCGGCAAACGGCCCTTGCCTGCTTCAAGATCACGGATCGACCGCTCCGTCGCCCATAGGAAAACGCCGGAGTTGCCGGCCGACTTCAGGTGCCGCCACTCGACGACCATTTCCAGGTTGGTCACGAACTGGGTCGAGCGGATCACGCCGATCGGTTCACCGGTGCAATGCACCCCGCCTTCCTTCCAGGTCCAGGTGTTCGACGCGCAGTTGACGTTCGTGAAGTCCGCCGCGCCGAGCGTGCGCCATCCAGGGCCCGTGCCGTCGATGAACGCCTTGGGTGCGGAGGGGACGTTCTGGGCAACGACGGCCGCAGTCAGGATGACGGCAGCCACAACGACGATCGCGAAGAACGGGCCGCGCGGTTGGAAAGCGGGGGAGTGCATGGAGCAGAACGTGCCGTCCGGGAACTTCTGCGGCGAGCCGGATTTTGAAGGACGAAGCACTCCGGATCCGCTCTGCCTAACCTGCCTACGCCAGCACGGCCTTCACGACTTTCCCGTGCACGTCCGTCAGGCGGAAGCGGCGACCTTGGAACCGGTAGGTGAGGCGTTCGTGGTCGATGCCCATCAGGTGCTGCATCGTGGCATGGAAGTCGTGCACGTGGACCCCGTCCGTCGCGACGTTGTAGCCGAAGTCGTCCGTCTCGCCGTGGACCGAGCCCGGTTTCACGCCGCCGCCGGCCATCCAGATGCTGAAGCAGCGCGGGTGGTGGTCGCGGCCGTAGTCGGTGGCGGTGAGCTTGCCCTGCGAGTAGTTCGTCCGGCCGAACTCACCGCCCCAGACCACCAGCGTGTCGTCGAGCATGCCGCGTTGTTTCAGGTCGGCGATGAGCGCGGCGGCGGGTTGGTCAGTCTCGGCGCACTGGCGCTTGATGCCTCCCGGCAATCCGCCGTGCTGGTCCCAGCCCTGATGATAGAGCTGGATGAACTTCACGTTCCGTTCCGCCAAGCGCCGGGCGAGCAGGCAATTGGCGGCGAAGGTGCCCGGCTTCTTCGCGTCGGTCCCGTAAAGCGCGTAGGTGCTCTCGGATTCCTGAGTGAGATCCATCACGTCCGGCACGCTGGTCTGCATGCGGTAGGCCATCTCGTATTGGGCGATGCGTGTGTCGATCTCGCCGTCGCCGGAACGTTCCGCCGCGATCTCGTGGAGTTCCTTCAAGCGGTCGAG
>JAYUUX010000139.1:0-5599 GCA_043754645.1 Verrucomicrobiales bacterium
CCTCGCAGTAGGGGGTTCCGAGCGTGCGCATCTTGCAGGAGTTCTTCGGACGATACCAGCCGGTGGCGTTGTAGTGGGCGCCTTGGAAGAGCCCTATCGAATTGGCGGTGGTCGATCCGACGGGAGTCGGCACAGGGGTCCCGGCATCGATCCAAGCCTTCCATTTCACCGCGTTGCGGTTGGTTTCCCGGGTCGTGTTTGGTTCCTCCGTGGCGGGATACCCCGGGTAGGGTGTCGAATACTCGTCCCCGAGCCCGGCGAAGGAATGGCCCAACTCATGGCGCGCGATTTCAGGGGCCGAAGCGTTTTTTGAGACCGTCATGTATTGGCCGCCCGCACCTCCATAGACGGTGTCGTTGACGATCAGGACCACGATGTCCCACTCCGGCATGAACTGGTTGAGCAGCGCCGTCACCTTGCCCTGGCCGTTGACGTAGCTGCCGTCGCGATCGTTCGGAGGTATGGTCAGCAGCTGCGCGGTGCCGTAGCTCTCGTAGGTGCTGTTGAAATAGGTGTTGCGGGCGATGCCGGTGCTGGGGTGGTCGGAGCCGGACTCCACCGACGCGACGGCGATGGCGTAGGCGTTGAAGTAGCCGCGGTATCCGTCGAATGGCGGAACAGTCAGAAGCGCGTTGGCGGTGTTGGTCGCGTCGCGGCGGAACTGTTCCAACTCGCTGGCGGTGTAGCCTTCCGAGAGGAAGACGATGTTGATCCGCTTGCCGGTCGGTCCGTTGGTCAGGACGGTCGTCATGGATGCCTGGGCCCATGAACAAACGGGGGACAGCAGCATGGCCATCACCAGCAGCAGCCTGGTTCCGAACGCCGTGATGGACTCGCTCGTTTGCATCACGGGCGGGTCAGGGCGGTCTTTCCCAATGAACGCCGGATGGACTGGAGCGAAGGTCCGGGGTGGCGGGATTCGAAGAACTCGATGGTGGCGGCCGTCGGGGTCGAAGGAATCTTCAGGGTCAGATACCCTTCCTCCAGCGTCACCGCGTTGTTGGTCATCCGGCCCGATCCTGGAGGATGCTCGTAGCAGAGGCTCTGCAGGCGGGGATTGGCGACCTGGCCGGAGAAGACCACCGCGTTGTCCTCGCTGCGGATCTCAAAATCGATTCCCGGCCTGGGCTGTCGAGGCTTGGGCTGCCCCGCGACCTCCGTGGCGCCCACCACACTCACCTCCGTGGCGGTCACCTTGAGTTCGAGCATGACGAAGCGGTTGGTGTCGCCTCCGACGGCCGAAACCGACCCCGCCGACACAAGCGTGAAGGCCAGTCCAATCAGGGCGCGCCAACTCCGCATGCGGCTCGGGTTTTTGCTGGGTTGGTTCGTCGGGTTCACGGGTGGACTCGGTCCGGAACGGCCCGGACAAGCGGAGGGTAGCACGCCTGATTCCATCGCAACCATGCGACAGACCGGTGGAAGCCGACGGAAGGGGGTGGGGAGCTACCCGAGCAGCGGCACCGTCCGCTTTTCCTTGGCGCTGCGGTAGGCCGTGTCGACGATCTGCTGGCCGATCCGGCTGATCTCGACCGACACGGGACCGGAAATCGGTTCACCGGTTTCCAGACAATGGAGGAAGTTCTGGATCGGATTCTGCATCGGCGCCTTCACCGGATCGCACTTGATCTCGCGCCCCGCCGGGAACTTCCGGGTCTGCACCGTGATCCACCCCTCGTAATCGTAGGAGCTGATGGTCCCTTCCGTGCCGGTGACGACGAAGCCCGTCTTCGGCTGCGGCTGTTGCGTCCACGGATCCGAGAATGTTCCCCAGCGCGTTTCGAACTTCGACAAGCCCTGCGCATAGCGCGCGACGACGATGCTGTGCTCGTCCACCTCGAGCCCGGGCGGTTCGTCGATGACCGCGGTCACTTCGATCGGCTTGCGTCCGCCTTGCAGCCAAGTGCCCAGCGTCGTGCCGTAGCCGAGGTAGTCGAAGAGTGATCCGCCGCCGTGGGCGCTCTTGTAGAACCAGCTGTCCGGCTTCTCCGCCTGCACCTGGGCCGCCGTCTTTTCGTGCTTGTCGGAACCGTGCCAGAGAGGCCCCCGGTTGCCGCCGTAGTAGTAGACGTTGACCACGTCGCCGATGACGAATTCGTCCACCAGCCGCTTCGTCGTGAGGAAGCCCGGCTGCCAGGCGAGCGGCCAGTTGATCATCAGCTGCCGTTCCGTGCGGCGCATCGTCTCGGCCATCAGGTCCGCCTCCGCGAGGCTTCCCGCGAAAGGTTTCTCCACCAGCAGATGGACGTCGAACGGGGCGACCTTCGTAACCCATTCGCCGTGTTTCGCGGCGGCGGGACAGAGGATCACGAGATCGGGCGAAGTTTTCTCAAGGCAGGCGTGGTAGTCGGTGAAGACGCGGTCCGGGCCGAGGCCGAAGTTCTTCGCCGCCTCCTGCATCCGGGCCGGCTGTTCGTCGCTGATGCCGACGATCTCCACGTCGGGATGCTCGAATGCCTGCCGAAGCAGATCGCCCATGTGGAAGTGGTCGAAGTTAATACCCGCGATGCGCCAGCGTTTCATGGTGGAAGAGCCCCGGGAGTAACGGAGCGCGGGCCGGTTGGCAAGGGGCTGCCGTGCCGGATGCGGGCGATCAAGTCGCGGGAATGAAGCGTTGGAAGACCAACGCGACGACGAACAACAGCACGAAGACCAGCACCACCGGCGGCGAGACGACGCTGCCCAGCGCCAGCAGATCGGTCAGGACGATCCCGGCGAGGAGGCCCGAGACGGTCATCCCGATGTTCCGATGAACCGACCTGAAAGTGAACTGGAGGTTCCAAGCGACCCACACGGCCAGCAACAGGATGTAGCCCAGCGTGGCCCGGCGGAACTCGCCGTCATTGATCAGCCAAGCGAGGCCGAAGGGCACGGCAAGGAAGAGCAATGGCCAGAATTGGATCGCCTTCGGAAAGCTCTCCCGCTTGGCGAGGTAACTCAGCCCGATGATGTAGCAGGCGAGCGCCACCGCCGGCCACAGCGACCAGCCCGTGACGCCGCGTTCGCCGGCGGAAGCGACCGCGAGAAAAAGGAAGAACCGGCACGACGCCATCAGCACCGGGGAGAAGGCGATCATCTTGTGCAGCCAGTCGTAGAGCACGATCGAGCCCACGAGCAGCAGGGCGAGCATGGCGGTGTTCAGGCTTGGCCATGCCATGAACAGGAACCCGACGGCCATCAGTCCGGAACCGATCTTCCAGACGAGCGGTCCGGCGATCTTGCCGCTCGGGATCGGGCGTTCGCGGCGGTGCAGCCGGTCGAAGTCCTCGTCGAAGGCGTCGTTCAGGAACATCCCGCCGGTATAGAGCAGGCTCGCGCCGAACGTGAGTGCCAGAAACCGGCCCCAGCTTCCGCCTCCGCCAAGCAGCCAGGCGGCGAAACAGTTCGACCACACCGTCGGGAGGTTCGACGCGCGACCGAGGACGAGCAATGTGCGGAAGGTCGGCATGCTACTTGGAATGACGGAGGCCAAAGTCCGAAGGCCAAAACCGCTCCACTATTCTCCGCACGGCATTCGACATTTGGGCTTCGAGCTTAGTCATGGGTGATTCCCCGTTCCGCCAACGCTTCCAGCGTCCAGCGGTATTCATCGACGAGCTGGTCGACGACCGAACGGTTCTTCAAGGCGCCGGGCATCACTTCCCACGTGTAGGTCTCCATCTCCAGATGCGAGCACGCGTCCGGATGCATCTGAAGCCAGTTCAACGCCTCGATCAGGTGATCCGCCGTCGTGTCGAATTCCTTCGTCGGCGCGGCGTGTAGGGGGACGTGGTAGTGGATCCGCCATTCCTCCTCGGCCCTTGATGCCGGAGTCGAAACCTCCGCGCTGGCCAAGGCAACGGGCAGGTCGCGATACCGCTTCAGCTGTCCATCGGAGAGGCGCGCGATCGTCTGGTGAAAATACGTGTCCTCCGCGAAGGCCTTCAGCGCCGCCAGTGATTCGGCCTTGGGCGTGACCTTCAACGCCGAGCTCAGGTGCAGCTTGCTCAGCCGGATGCCGGCGGCATGGAAGCAGTCCAGCGACTGCATGGCGTCCTCGTATTCCACCGCGAAGTGGCACGTGTCGTAGTTCACGCCGAGATGCTGCTGGAGTTTGTCCGTGTCGTCCGGGCGATCGGTCACCATGTCGGCATAGAACTGCAGCGTTTCCTCCGTGTTCTCGATCCAGCCGAGCGGCTCCGGCTCGATGCCCAGCTGCAGGTCCTTGCCGGTCTTTGACGACAGATCCGAGATGTAGTCCACGGCCCGCCACAGGTTCCGGCGGATCTCGGCGGGCTGCTCCGGTCGTGTGACCAGTTCCTTGTGCGAGCCCGGCACCGTGCTCACGGACCCCGCCATGTCGTCGGGCAGGATCGCCGCGAGGATGTCGAAGAGCCGCTTCGTGTAGTCGAGCCGGTCCTGCGTCGACCAGTCGGGTTGGAAGACCTGTTCCTTCACCCGCGTGCCGTGGAACTGGCCGTAGGGAAATCCGTTGATCGTGAAAACGTAGCAGTTCTCCGCCGCCAACCACTTCTGGAACGCCGTGAGCGTCTCGGCCTTCACCAACTCGCGCGACGCAACGTCGCTCAGACGCAGGCCGATCGCGTAGGGCTGTCCGGCCGACACGCGGTCGCGCACCGCGAGCACGTGGGTGCGAAGCGCGCCGAAGATCTCCGGCCACGTCTCGCCGCGATGGATGTTCGTGCAGTAGGCGAGATGGACGCCGTGGGACAAACGCATGGCCGGTGATTGAACCGAACCCGCGAAGGAAGGCGAAGGAATCTTTGCGGGATGTTCATCCACGAAGGGCACGAAGGAACACGAAGTTCCTCCGCGAAGAACGCAAAGGAACGCGAAGTCCTACCGGCGATCCGGACACCTGTCCCAATCTCACCTGCTCACCCGCCCACCCGCTCCGCCCGTTACGGCTTGATCAACCTGAAGAACCCGTTCCCCGTCGGCGGATTGACGATGAGGAAACGGTTCGTGCCGTCGTCGGAGGGAGCGGTGACGGAATTGGCCCAGTTGCTCAACGTGAGGTCGGTAGCGAACTGGAGGGTGAAGCCCGTCGAGGGCGAGGGCCAGGAGACGACGGCCGTGTTGGTCGTGGTGTAACGGATGGAGAGGAGCGGTGAGCCCGTCGTCTGCACGAGACTGAGCAGGCTCCAGAACCCGCCGGTCAGGGAGAAGTTGCCGTCGGTCATCGGGGTGCCCGCGTCGTGCTGGCCGAGGGTGCCGCTGACCGCGTAGACGCCGCCGGTGCTCGTGCCGCCGCCGCCGGAGACTTTGGACCAGTCGATGGAATACGTCTGGGCCGAGGCGCTGAGGGCGCACAGCGCGAGAATGACGAATGACGAAGGCCAAAGGCCGAAGGCCGAGCCAGAAGGCTGCGGTTGATTCCGGGTGGAACGGGCTACCAGCCCGTTTCCGGCGGCAACTTGCCGCCGGGTTCCGGCACGGACGCTCCCGGGCCAACCGGGGCCGCCTCGGCGCACGAGCGGCGGGCGGGTCGCGCGCCGCAAGGTAGTGTCCTGAAGGTTCTGCAAAAGGAAAGCGGGTCATGGTAGGAGCGGGAGCGACCAAGCAACCCGAACCCGAAGGAACCCCATGACCCTCAAGA
>JAYUUX010000140.1:0-9639 GCA_043754645.1 Verrucomicrobiales bacterium
TTCGCGAAGCGCTTCAGGTCGGATCCAAGGAAGGCGCGGGCGCCTTGGGCAAGGCCGTAAGCCGCCGTGGCTCCGATGGCGCCGGCACCGCGCACGACCATGTCGGTGATGGCGGAGGCGGTTTCCTTGTAGGTGCGTGTGCGGACGAGGGTGAACTCATGCGGCAGCAGTCGCTGCTCGATGAGGCAGACTTCGTTCTTGGCGGCGTCGAAGGTGACGGTGCGATGGTGCTGGGTGCGGCCTCGGAGCGTGACGTTCATGGGCAAGAGAAACCACAGGTGTCGCCAATCTGAAGACAGAAAAAGGACCTGGGGACGAAGCCGGCGCGTTACGGCTTCTTCTCCGCCGTCTCCTGTTCGATGACGGCGATGACGACGGCGTAAGCGGGGTCGGCGCGCAGCTTCTTCAGATCCTTGTCCTTCTGCATCCAGGAGAAATCCCGGTAGCCGAGTCGGATGGAACGCAGCAACGCCTTGAGCGCGTCGTCGATGCGGTCGTTGAGCGAGAAGCTGCAGGCGAGGTTGTAGTGCGCCATCGCATCGTCGGGATGCAGTTGCGTGATCTGCTCGTCGATCTTCAGGCCGTCCGCGATCCGCCCGCGCCGCGTGTAGTCGTCGCCTAAGATCTGGAGCGCCGCCTCGTCCTTCGGATCTCGGCGCAGGACTCCCTCGATGAAGCCGATCTCGACATCGAGATCACGCTGCTGCTTCCGGGTGAGCTTGCTGCGGGTGGGCGTCTTCTTTGGCATGCGACGGGACGAACTTTCGTGCGAGTCCGCGGCCTGTCGAATTCTTTTTTCCAGCGACCGGACTGGATCGGCCGTCGCGGGCACCCTGGGAATCCGTCAAGGCGCCTGGACTGAAACCGCCGCTTGCCGAGTGCGTGGCACGTTGCAACGCTGCCAGATGAAGTCCGCGATGAAACCTCAAACCCTGCTATCGCTGTCCGCAGTCCTCGCAGCCACCGTGTTGTCCGCCGCGGAGGCGCGGCCCAAGCCGGCGACGACCCTTCCCGCCACGGCCAACGACTCCGAGCCCCGGCCGGTCTCGCTCTTCAATGGCCAGGACCTCTCCGCCTGGCGCAAACCGGTCGGCGAATGGATGCCGGTGAAGGCCGTCCTGCTCGGACGGACCAACGAGGCCGTGTTCGCGATCACTCCCGGCCGCGGGGTGATGGTGAACGGCGCCACCGGGAAGACGGTTGATCTCCTGAGCACGTTCGAGCACGGGGACGTCGAGGCGCATCTCGAGTTCTGCGCTCCGAAGGGTTCGAACAGCGGCGTCTATTTCATGGGCCGCTACGAGATCCAGATCTTCGACAGCGCGGGCAAGAAGGTCGTCACCTCGTCGGATTGCGGCGGGATCTACGAGCGTTGGAAGGACGGCAAGGGCTTCGACGGGCACGCCCCTAAGGTCAACGCCGCGCGACGCGCGGGCGACTGGCAGACTCTGGATGTCGTGTTCCGCGCGCCGCGCTTCGACGCGCAGGGCAAGAAGACTGGGAACGCCAAGTTCATCAAAGTCTCCCTCAACGGCATGACCATCCACGAGAACGTCGAATGCACCGGTCCGACGCGATCCGCCAAGTTCGAGAACGAAAAGGACGAGAAGCCCAAGGGCCCCGTCCAGCTCCAGGGCGACCACGGTCCCGTCGCCTTCCGCAACCTCCAGTTCCGACCGGTCACGCTCGACTGAGCCGCTCGTCATAACCGTCATGGCTTCGCTTCCCACCGATCCGTTCGCCGGCCCCGCGGCTCCAGCCGGCTCCAAACCCACGTCGACCGGGGACACCTCGATCCTGGGAATGTCCCCCGCCGAGATGACCTCGTTCATGTCGCGCACGGTTCCGACGGCGGAAGGCCAGCGGCTCCTCGACGACGGCCGGAGGAAGAAGAACTGGAAACGCTGGGGGCCGTATCTCGCCGAACGCCAGTGGGGCACGGTGCGCGAGGACTACTCGGCCGACGGCACCTGCTGGGATTACCTGCCCCACGAGCATGCCCGCAGCCGCGCCTACCGATGGGGCGAGGATGGATTGCTCGGCATCACCGACCGCGAGTGCCGGCTGTGTTTCGCGCTTGCGCTCTGGAACGGGAAGGACCCGATCCTCAAGGAACGGCTCTTCGGCCTGAGCGGTCCCGAGGGCAACCACGGGGAGGACGTGAAGGAGGAGTATTTCTACACCGACTCCACACCCACGCATTCCTACATGCGGTCCGTCTACCGCTATCCGCAGGCGGCGTTTCCCTACGCGAAGCTTGTCCAGATGAACCGCAGCAGGCGTCGGGATGAAACCGAGTTCGAGTTGGCGGACACGGGCATCTTCGAGGGCAACCGCTTCTTCGACGTCGAATCGGAATACGCCAAGGCCGCGCCGAACGACATCCTGATCAAGGTCACCATCACCAACCGCGGACCGGAAACCGCGCCGGTGCACGTGCTGCCAACCGTGTGGTTCCGCAACACCTGGGTCTGGGGGACGACCCACGAAGCCGGCACGCTTAAGCCGCGCATCGCCCGCCATCTGCCGGGCCGTTTGACGTTGTCGCACGAGACGCTGGAGCCGTTTTGGTTCGAGTATCCCGCGATGCCCGGCGGCCAGTTTCCGGAAGTCCTTTTCACCGACAACGAAACCAACTTCGACCGCCTCTTCGGCACGCCCAACCAGTGGCGCTGGGTCAAGGACGCCTTCCACGACTACGTCACGAAGGGACGCCGCGACACGATCAATCCGAAGGATGTCGGGACCAAAGCCGCTCCGCACTACGCCTTTAACCTCAAGCCCGGCGAAAGCACCGTGCTCCGGCTCCGGCTCGTCGCGAAATCCGAGGCGGATCCGGGAATGGTCAGCCGGGAGTTCGACACGATCTTCGATCTCCGCAAAAAGGAGGCCGACGAGTTCTACAACGCGCTGGAGCCCGGCCAGATGACCGTCGACGAACGCCGGATCGTCCGGCAGGCCTATGCGGGATTGCTCCAGTCGAAGCAGTTCTACCATCTGATCATCGACGACTGGCTCAACGGCGATCCGTCCATGCCCACGCCGCCGGAAAACCGGCGCCACGTGCGCAACACCGACTGGGGCCACCTCTTCAGCAAGGACGTGATCTCCATGCCGGACAAGTGGGAGTATCCGTGGTTCGCCGCGTGGGACACGGCTTTCCACATGATCCCGTTCGCGCGGATCGATCCGCAGTTCGCCAAGGACCAGCTGCTCCTCTTCCTGCGCGAATGGTATATGCACCCGAACGGCCAGATCCCGGCCTACGAGTTCGCGTTCGGCGACGTGAATCCGCCGGTGCATGCATGGGCCGCCTGGCGCGTCTACAAGATCACCGGTGCCCAGGGCCATCGCGACCGCGAGTTCCTGGAACGCGTCTTCCAGAAGCTGCTGCTGAACTTCACCTGGTGGATCAACCGCAAGGATGCCAGCGGCAAGAACCTCTTCGCCGGCGGCTTCCTTGGCCTCGACAACATCGGCGTCTTCGACCGCTCCAAACCACTGCCCACCGGCGGCACGTTGCATCAGGCCGACGGCACGGCGTGGATGGCCTTCTACTGCTCGACCATGCTGGCGATGGCCATCGAGTTGGCACACGATGAACACGGCCGCCTCGTGCGCGCCTATGAGGACATGGCGTCTAAGTTCTTGGAGCACTTCGTCCAGATCGCCGACGCGATCAACACGGCCGGTGGCACGGGCCTGTGGGACGAGAAGGACGGATTCTACTACGACCAGCTCGTGCTCAACGGCGAAACCATCCCGCTCCGCACGCGCTCGCTCGTCGGCCTGTTGCCGCTCATCGCCGTCGAGGTGTTCGACGAAAAGCAGATCAAGGCCCTGCCCGGGTTCTACAAACGTTTCGAGTGGTTCAACCGCTACCGGACCGATCTCGGGCGTTTCACCAGCTGCGGCACGCGCAAGGGAACAGGACTGCTCCTGTCCATTCCGACGCGGGAGCGCCTCGAGTCGTTGTTGAAGTATCTCTTCAACGAGGCCGAGTTCCTCTCGCCCTATGGCATCCGCTCGCTCTCGCGCTTCCACGAGGCCGAGCCATTCATCTTCAAGATCGGCGATTCGGAATACAGCGTCCGCTACACGCCGGGCGAATCCGACACCTGGCTCTTCGGCGGCAACTCCAACTGGCGCGGGCCGGTCTGGTTCCCGGTGAACTACCTGCTCATCGAGGCCCTGGAGCGCTACCACCGTTTCTATGGCGACGATCTCAAGGTCACCGTGCCCGGCCTCGGCGATGGTTCGCCCGTCACGCTTCGCCAGGCGGCGGGCGAGATCGAACGTCGCCTCGTCGCGCTCTTTATGCCCGACAAGACCGGTCGTCGTCCGTGCTTCGGCGACGACAAAAGGTTCGAGTCCGACCCGGCATGGTCGAACCTCCATCTGTTCCACGAATACTTCCACGCCGACACCGGAAAAGGTCTTGGCGCCACCCACCAGACCGGGTGGACCGCGCTCGTCATCCGCCACATCGAAGGCATGGCCGGCAGACGTAAAACATGACCCGGCGTCAACGCGGGCCAAGGCCGCTCGGGGGCCGGACGGGAAACATTTTGGGAAGTGCGTCCACCAATTCTCCCTGCTAACAAACCGCCCACCATGAAGGTTCTCATCGCCACCGTCACCTGCGGCGCCGGACATCTCGCGGCCGCCCGCGCCATCGAGGAAGCGTGGAAGGCCCAACGCCCGGCCGACACCGTCCAGACCGTCGATGTCCTCGACCTTGCACCCAAACTCATCCGCAAGCTCTACGTTGACGGCTACGTGAAGCTCATCGAGCACGTGCCGGAGGTCTACGCCTACGCCTTCAAGAAGTCCGACAACCCGGCCAAGCTCCGCAGGACGCTCGAGTTTCGCCGCGCCGTTTCCCATCAGACCGTCCGCGGCTTCGCCAAGCTGCTCGCCGAGTTCCAGCCGGACGTCGTGCTCTGCCCGCACTACCTGCCCGTCGAGATCATTGGCCACCTAAAGGAGAAGGGCCGGTTCAGCGCGCGCACCGTCTGCATCGTGACCGACTTCGAGGCGCACGCCTTCTGGCTCGATCCCGCCGCCGACCTCTACTGCGTCGCTGCCGATGAAACCAAGGCCAGCCTCGTCTCGCGCGGCATCAACAAGGCCAAGGTCGTCGTCACGGGCATTCCGATCGCCTCCAAGTTCCAGCAACCGGTCAACGTGCTCGAAGTCCGCAAGCGCTACGGCCTGCGCGACGACATCCCCACGCTTCTGGTGCTCGGCGGCGGCTTCGGCATGGGCCCGGTCGGGGAAATTCTCGCGGAACTCGACAAGCTCGAAGGCCATTTCCAGACGCTCGTCGTCGCGGGCCGCAACGAGGAACTCCGCAAACAGCTCGCCGTGCAGGACCGTTCCCACGCGACGGACGTGCTCGGCTTCAGCCGCAACATGCACGAGCTGATGACCGTCTCGGATCTTCTCATCACCAAACCCGGCGGCCTCACCTCCTCCGAGGCCCTCGCCCTTGGCAAACCGCTCTTCATCCTCAATCCCATTCCCGGCCAGGAAGCCGCCAACAGCGACTACCTGCTGGCCCACGGCGCGGGCGTGAAGGTGAACCGTGTGGAGGATCTGAACTTCCAGCTCCGCAAACTTCTCGGCACCCCGAAACTCGCTGAAATGGCGGCGTCCGCCAAAGCCCTCGGCAAACCAGGTGCCGCCACGTCGGTAGTCGAGGCGACCCTGGCGATGCTTGGGTCGCCTGCATCCACCCCGGCACCGGAACCGGAGAAGCCGAGTAGCCTCCTCGCAAAGCTGCGCTCCAAGAAATCGACCTAGCCCGCCGCCGCCGGCCGCGATCGGAAGCGGGAGGATGCTCCCAAGAAAAAAGCCCGGGCTCATTCGAGTCCGGGCTTCGTTGTCTGAAAATCCAACTACTTGGCTGCAGGAGCCGCTTCGGCGACCTTCTTCTTTTCAGCTTCCTCTTTCTCAAGCTTCTCCTTGGCGGCTTTCTCAGCCTGAGCCTTCTCGTCGAAGGCAGGAAAGATCACCTTCCCTTGTTTCTTATCCCAAACAGGAGCGAGCCCGAACTGGTTCGCGAGGCTGTAGAGGAAGCAGATCGCGACGATGACCAGCACCTTCCTCGGCCAGGTGACCGGGCGCTCGGCGAACTTGTCCGACACCGCGGCGGCCTGCGCGCCGGGCGGCAGCTTGGCCACTCCGGTGAGCGAGGTGCCGAACGGCACGTTGACCTTCGCCTTGGCGTTCACGGCCCAGCCGTTGGCGTCGAGGATCGGGCCGAGGTTGCGCTTACGCAGCTTGAGCCACGCGATCAGCATCGAGGGACCGGAGATGAACAGCAGGATGGCGGCGAGCGCGATGCAGACCTGCCAGAAGGGCAGCTTGAGCATTCCGCCGAGGTATCCCGCGACGGCGGCAAGGGCCGTGCCTATCGCACCGAACGCGACGCCCATCGCGGCGACGGCGCCGACGTCGATCTTCTTGGGCTCCTCCGGTTTTGCGGCGGCCTGGGCCTTGATCGCCTTGTCGGCGTTGGCGGCCATCTCCGCTGCCTTGGCGAGGCGGGCATTGGCTTCGGCCTCCTTGGCCGCGGCGCGTTTGGCGACGGTCTCATCGATCAGCCGGACGAGCTTCTTGTAGGGGGACCAGAACGCCTGGCGGATGCTGATGGGGTTGTCGATGATCTTGGTGATCGTCGCGTCGAAGTCGCGGCCCTTGCGGTCGTAGAAGAGGCCGTTGCGGCCGACCATCAGGTTGTCGCTGTCGCCGTCGGTGAAGGCGGCCATGATGTTCAGCTTCTCGCCGGTGGCTTTGCGGAAGCAGTCCAGGTAGGCGATGTAGGTTCCGGCGAGTCCGGCCATCGCGCCGTGTTTGCCGGCGTCCTCGACCGGCATGCAGAGCGTGCAGCTGCGCTGGTCGAGGTAGAGGGTGCCGGCCTGGAAGGTCGCGGGCTCGCCGCCGTTGTAGAAGTCGCGGAAGTTGACGAAGTTCTCGCACAGCATGTGGAGGTCGCGCACGTAGTGGAGGAGCTTGTCGACGCTCGCGATCGAGGCCGACTCGGCCTCGAGGGCCTTGTCCTTCGCGACCAGCGCCGTGAGGGTCTCCTTGCCGGTGCCGGCGAGGATGGCGCGGACGCGGGCGATGCCGAGCTTCTCGACGGAGGCGCCGGCCTTGGAGGCGGCCCAGCCGTCATGCGCGGCCATCTTGCCGCAGATCGTGGCCCAGTCGGCCTCGGTCAGTTCGGCCTTGTCCCCGACGAGCGGTTTCACCACGGCGGCGGCGAACGCGCCGATCGCCCCGGCCCAGGCCGGATTGACGCCGGTCTTCAACGGGAGCGACTTGCCGGCGGCCACCTGCGCGAGGGGGAATCCCGAGACTTCGGCGGCGCTGATTGAAAGGTCCTTCGCGGCCACGGCGAGGAACTCCTTCTCTTCACGGTTCAACGCGGCGAGCGCGCGGGGATCGAAGGCGGCCAGGCGGCAACGCCCGAAGAAATCGTCGATCTTGGCTTTCACCGCCTTGAAGGCGGCGCTGCCAGCGGCTGAACCGTCGCCCAACGGCAGGACGGAAGCGGCGTCGGTCTCCGACTTCTTGACCCAGGCCTCGTAGGCCGCCGCATCGGCGAAGAACGCGTCTACGCGCGCCTGGTCGATGCCGGGTTTGCCTGAGCGATCGGTCACGGAGCCGTGCGTCGCGATGATGTCGGCGACGAGGGCCTTGGTCGCGTCGTCGGCACCGGAGTCGGCGACGATGATGCCGTCGCCGTTGAAGACGGTCTGGGAAAAGATCTTGGCGACATCGCCGGTGTCCGCGAGCGAGATGGTGGTCGCGTCCTTCTTGCCGAGGTTGGCGAGGATCTGTTTCGCGGAGGCGAGGACGGCCTTGCCTTCGGGAGTGGCGTCGTTGATCGAGGAGAGCGCGAGCGAGTCGCCGGCTTTGACCAGGTCGTCGGCGTTCTTGAGCAGGCCGCCGGCCCATTTGATGGCGGCGATCAGCTCCGGCGCGCGGACACGGCCGTCCTTGTCGGTGTCGATCAGGGCAAGGGTGGCCTTGTCGAACTCAAGGCCGGTCGTGGGGCACGCGAGCGCGACCCAGAGCTTTTGGTCGAGTTGGTCGAGCGCCATGAGATCGGCGCCCGTGGTGAGGCTGACTTGGTCGAATCCGCCGGCGCGGAAGAATTTCCATGAATGGCTCATGATAGGGTGTTTGGCAGGGTTGTCGTGGTATTGGGTAACAGACCAGGGGTCTGGGGGACCCAAAAACTAGCAACCAAGTTCCCCGGTGCAACCGGTTTATCCACAGCACTGGCTGGGGCGGCGGAACAACAAACCATGCCTATCCGGTTTGATGACAAAGCATGAAATTCAAGTTTTCCTCAACCTATGGACCCTCGCGGCTTTCCCACCAGCCTGCCCGAATTCCAGAAGGTTTTCCCGAACGATGAAGCCTGCCGGAAATATCTGGAGTCCCTGCGCTGGCCCAATGGATTTGTCTGCCCCACCTGTCGCTGGACCGGCGAACCCTATCGTTTCCAAACCCGCACTTCCGTCGTCCTGCGCTGCCGTGACTGTAAGAAAAACGCTTCACTGACCGCCGGGACGGTCATGCAGTCCAGCCACACGCCACTTTCCATCTGGTTCTGGGCCGCCTACATGGTCTCCACCCAGACGCCCGGCCAGTCCGCACTCCAGTTCCAGCGCCAGCTTGGATTGTCTCGCTACGAAACCGCCTTCCAAATCCTCCACAAGCTACGGGCCGGAATGGTCCGGCCGGAGCGGGACCAGATCGGCGGGGAACATCCCGTCGAGGTGGACGAATGCCTGCTAGGCGGCGCCACCCGTGGCGAAGGACGCGGCAAGCATCACAAGGCGACCGTGGTAGGAGCGGTTGAAGTCCGGACCCGAAAGGACGCCGAAGATCGGGCCGCAAAACATCGGCAGTCCCACGAGGGCGGCGTGCCGCTGAAGAAGCTGGTCTACGCCGGACGCCTACGGCTCAGGGTTGTCGACGGACGGGGCGCGGAAGGACTCACCGGCTTCGTGACCGACAACATCAGTCGCGGGTCCACCGTCCGAACGGACGGTTGGAAGTGCTACGAAACCCTTGGTTCGATGGGTTTCCAGCACGACGTGCTGAACATGGGCGGCGATCCCGAGAAAGCCGAGCGCCACCTGCCCATGATCCATCTGGTCTTCTCCAACCTGAAGACGTGGATACTAGGCACGCACCACGGCAGCATCGGCCAGCACCACCTTCAGGCCTACCTCAATGAATACGTCTTCCGGTTCAACCGCCGGTTCTACCCGATGACCGCCTTCAACTCCGTGCTCGGGCTGGCCGCGCATTCAGTGCCGCCGACCTACGCGGCTCTTTATTCGGGGAATTGGGTCCATCCAGCGACGTGAAGTGTTCGTAGTCTTCTATCAGGATTCCAAATGTTTTCGAAAACATCGCACGCATCCGATTCATCCTGTCTTGGGGTGAAGTTTTAGACTCTTGGCTCATACGGAATCAATAACCAGAAACTCAAATTGAGAACAGCAAAACCCAGCAAACGAAGAAGCAAGGACTCGGCTTCAGATCCATGTGCATGGCACGCGCGGCAGCCACCACAAAACGAACCGCTGACATGTCCAAGTTGCGGACGCCGCG
>JAYUUX010000141.1:0-4317 GCA_043754645.1 Verrucomicrobiales bacterium
GCCGCATATCCTCTACCGGACGGCCGCAGTCTCGTCGGGGGCACTTTCACAAGCTTCAACGGAGCCAGCTGCCGATACCTTGCCTTGCTGAACATCGACGGCTCGTTGAACAAGCCCCTGCCCTTGGAAAACCCAAACTCCACCTCGACCCGCTCAATCGAAGGCTTACCTGATGGCTCCGTCCTGATAGGAGGAAACTTCTCCAGCCTCCTCGGCGTTCCCCGGCGCAATGTCGCGCGGATCACGGCCGACGGCACCTTGCTCCCGCAAACACCGGCGCTGCTCTCCGAGCCCATCGCTGCCGGACAACGCGTCCACATCCGCACGGAACCCGGCATGACGTTCCAGCTCCAGTCGTCGTCCAACCTCGTCAACTGGACTACGACCACCAGCTTTACCGCCACGGCCTACTCCACCGCCATCACCAACCCGCCCGCGGCTCCGGGCGATCCACGCTTCCTCAGGGCCATCGCAAATCCGTAGCCGCCAGGGTCACGCCGGGAACGGATTCCCGGTTGTCCGTCCGGATCGGCGCGGCATACTCCGGGGAACATTCCGTTGAAGTCGCCGGACCTTCCGGACGTCTGAACGGCCGTCGTCCATGAGCTGGAAAACCATCATCACCGCCGCGCTGGCGGCCGCCGCCCACGCCACCGCCATTTCCGCGGCCGCCCAGAACATCGATCCGGCGCAGTTGGAGTTCTTCGAGAAGAAGATCCGGCCGGTGCTGGTCGAGTCCTGCTACACCTGCCACAGCGCCACCGCCGAGAAGGTGAAGGGTGGTCTCCTGCTTGATTCCAAGGCCGCCACGCTCAAGGGCGGCGACAACGGACCGGCACTCATCCCCGGCAATCTCGACAAGAGCCTGCTCATCCAGGCCATCCGCTACGCCGACGAGAATACGGCAATGCCGCCAAAGAAGCGGTTGTCGCCCGAAGTCGTCGCCGACTTCGAGACGTGGGTGAAGATGGGCGCGCCCGATCCGCGGGACGGCAGGGCGCTTACGGCCACTGAAATCGAGAAGGAGAAGGCCAAGAAGCATTGGGCCTTCCAACCCGTGACCGCGCCGACTCCGCCGGAAGTGAAGAACCGGAAATGGGTCCGCAATCCGGTCGACCAGTTCATCCTCGCGAAACAGGAGGCGGCCGGCCTCAAGCCGAGCCCGGCCGCCGACCGGCGCACCCTGCTCCGCCGTGCGAGCTACACGTTGACCGGACTTCCGCCCACGGAGGAGGAGGTGAAGGCCTTCGAAAAGGACAAATCGCCCGACGCGTTGGACAAAGTCGTCGACCGCCTGCTGGCCTCGCCGCGTTACGGCGAACGCTGGGCCCGGCATTGGCTCGATGTCGCGCGCTACGCGGACACGAAGGGCTACGTCTTCGAGGAGGAGCGCCGCTATCCCTACAGCTACACCTACCGCGACTACGTCATCCGCGCC
Source organism: Verrucomicrobiales bacterium (assembly GCA_043754645.1). GTDB lineage: Bacteria > Verrucomicrobiota > Verrucomicrobiia > Limisphaerales > CANJSG01 > CANJSG01. The sequence continues at coordinate 1,439 of JAYUUX010000141.1, forward strand.
TTCAACGACGACCTGCCCTACGACCGTTTCCTCGTGGAACAGATCGCCGCCGACCATCTCGAACTCGGCGAGGACAAACGGCCATTGGCCGCGATGGGTTTCCTCACGCTGGGCCGGCGTTTCCTGAACAACGTGCCCGACATCATCGACGACCGGATCGATGTCGTCAGCCGCGGCACGCTCGGACTGACGGTCGCCTGCGCGCGCTGCCACGACCACAAGTTCGACCCCATCTCGGCGAAGGACTACTACGCGCTCTACGGCGTCTTCAACAGCAGCCATGAGCCGAACGAAAAGCCGCTGCTCGGCAAGGCATCGATCCCGCCCGAGTTCCCCGCCTACGAAGCCGAACGGTTGAAGCGCGTGGCGGAGCTGGACGAGTTCAAGGCGTCGAAACTCGGCGAAGCGAAGGCCAAGGTGCGCGGCCTGATCGGCAGCTACCTGCACGTGACCCATCAGCTTTCGTTGACGAACAACGGCGACAAGATCGAGAAGCTCGCCCGGGAAGCGAAGCTGGAGCCCGCCATCGCGCGGCGTTTCGCGGACAAGGCGAAGGAATGGCAGACCAACAAGGAATCGTTCTTCGCGCCGTGGTTCGAGTTCGCCGCCCTGCCCGAGGCCGACTTCGCCACGAAGGCGGCGGGCATCGCCCAGCAGCTTCCGGAGAATCCGAAGGTCAATCCGCTTCTGGCGAAGGCATTCTATCCGCCGCCCGCGTCGTTGAAGGACGTCGCCGAAGCCTACAACAAGCTCTTCGGCGGCATCGACAGCCAGTGGAAGGACGCCTCCGGCAAGAAGTCCAAGGCCCTCGACGATGCGAACGCCGAGCAACTCCGGCTGTTCCTCTACGCCGACGGCTCACCGGCGAATCCGAGCGACGATGAGGTCCGCCGCACCTTCGACACGCCCGCCCAACAGCGCGTCCGCGCGCTGCAGCGCAAGGTCGACGAGCTGGACGCCACCCACGCCGGCGCCCCGCCCCGGGCCATGGCTCTCGCGGACAACTCGAACCCCGGCGACTCGCGCGTCTTCAAGCGCGGCAATCCGGGGACTCCCGGCGACGTCGCCCCGCGCCGTTTTCTCGACGTGCTCTCCACGCCGGAGTCCAAGCCCTTCACCAAGGGCAGCGGACGCCTCGAACTCGCCCAGTCCATCGCCAGCCCGAACAATCCGCTGACGGCGCGCGTGATGGTCAACCGCGTCTGGATGCACCACTTCGGCAAGCCGCTCGTGACCACGCCGGCGGACTTCGGCGTCCGCACGGAAGCCCCAGTGCAGCGCGAACTCCTCGATTACCTGGCGGCGCGTTTCATGGCCGACGGCTGGTCGATGAAGAAGCTCCACAAGCTGATCCTCCTTTCCGCCACCTGGCAGCAGTCGAGCGACGAGAACCCGAAGTTCTTCGCGAAGGATCCGTTGAACAACCTTCTCTGGAAACAGAACCGCCAGCGGCTCGACTTCGAAGCCCTGCGCGATTCATTCCTCAGCGCCGCAGGCCGACTCGATGTCACGATGGGCGGGCACGCGGTCGACATCACCGTCGAACCCTTCCCCACGCGCCGGTCGGTCTACGCCTACATCGAACGGCAGAATCTCCCGGGCCTCTTCCGCACGTTCGACTTCGCGAGCCCGGACGTCTCCACGCCGCAGCGTTTCTACACGACGGTCCCGCAGCAGGCGCTCTTCCTGATGAACAGCCCGTTCATCGTCGACCAGGCCCGAGCGCTCGCCGCCGACGCGGAGAAGGCATCCAAGACTCCGGACCAGCAGATCGACCTCATCTACGAGCGCGTCCTGCAGCGCGAACCGGAACGCGACGAACGGCGGATGGCCCGCTCTTTCCTCGGCACCACATCGGCCGAGGAACCGTTCGTGCAGGTCAACCCCTGGAGCTACGGCTACGGGGAGTTCGACGGTGCGACCAGGGCCCTCAAGAACTTCACGCCGCTGCCCCGGTTCAAGGACAACCAGTGGCGCGGCGGCGACCAGCTTCCGGACGAAAAAATCGGCTGGGTTCTGCTCAGCGCCGAAGGCGGCCATCCGGGAAAACAATTTGCCGCGATCCGTCGGTGGACCGCCGCATTCACCGGCGAGGTCTCGATCTCCGGGGAACTTTCCCGCAGCAGCGACGCCGGCGACGGCGTCCGCGGCAGCCTGGTCTCCAGCCGGACCGGCGTCGTGCTAACTTGGGAGATCAAGAACGGCAAAGTGGCGACGCCCGTCGACAGGTTGGCCGTGACCAAGGGCGAGACCATCGACTTCGTCGTCGACTGCATCGGCAACGAGAACTCCGACAGCTTCGGCTGGGCGCCGACCGTGCGGCTCCTCGGCAAACCCTCCGATCCCGCGATGGCCGTCGAGTGGAGTGCGCAGGCGCAGTTCCTCGCGCCTTCGAAGACCCGCATGGCTCCGGGCGCCACCCAATCGGCGAAGAAGTCCTCCAAGGCCGACGCTGAAAACCAGGCGAAGTTCCGCCCGACCCCGCTCAAGCCGCTCGAACAGCTGGCCCAGGTGGTCCTGCTCTCGAACGAATTCAGCTTCGTTGACTGACGTTCGCCACCTACGCGAATCACCGGGCGCGTGCGGCGGTCGGCTCACCTGGCCAACGCCACGAGATACCGTCCGAGCCGCTCGGTCTCATCCGCCAGTTCCTGCTGCGAGTAGATCTGGTGGAGGTTCGAGCACATCCGCTGGAGTATTCGGCGCGGGGTGACGGGCTGGAGGAATCCGTCCTGGAGATTGTGGCCGGTGCCGAGGATGTAGCTGATGCAGTTCGCCTTGGTCCAAAGTCTGCCCCGGTTGAAGCAGTCGACATACACCTCGGCCGTCGCGGACTGGAAACGGACGATGAAGTGTCCGGGCAACCCGACCCCGGCAAC
>JAYUUX010000142.1:0-4831 GCA_043754645.1 Verrucomicrobiales bacterium
TTCGCCATCTGCAACGAGATCTACCAGGGCTGGTCGTTGGAAGACGCCTTCGCCCACATCGGCCGCACCGGCTACGACGCCGTCGAGATCGCGCCCTTCACCGTGACGAAGCACGTCACCGACCTCTCCGCCGCGCGCCGGCAGGAGATCCGTGACCTCGCCAAACGCAGTGGCATCGCCATCTCAGGCCTCCACTGGGTGCTCGTTCAGACCGAGGGCATGTATCTTAACCATACCGACGAAGCCACCCGCCGCCGCACGGCCAACTACTTCGTCGAACTCGTCCGTTGCTGTGCCGATCTCGGCGGCGACCGCATCATCGTCGGCTCGCCCAAGCAGCGGAACATCCTCCCCGGCGTCAGCGAACAGCAGGCGTGGGATTGGGCCACCGACAGTTTCCGCGACGCGGTGAAGGAAGCGGAGCAGCGCGGCGTGGTCATCTGCTTCGAGCCGCTTTCCCCCGTGGAGACGAACTTCGTCAACACCGCCGCCGAAGGCATCCGCTTCGCCCGCCAGTTCAACAGCCCCGCCATGAGCGTCATCATCGACGTGAAGGCCATGTGCTCCGAGGCCAAACCCATCCCGCAGATCATCCGCGACTCCGCCGGCCAGTTCGCCTACTTCCACGCCAACGACCGCAACCTCAAAGGCCCTGGCTTCGGCGACGTCGACTACGCACCCATCGTCGCCGCCCTGCGCGACGCGCGCTACGACGGCACCGTGTCCGTCGAGGTCTTCAAGTTCGAGGAAGGCGCCGACGCCATCGCGACGAAGAGCCTGGAGTATCTGAAACGCGTCTTCGCCGCCTGACGCCGTCTCCATGGCCGATGTCCTCAGCAAGGCGGCCCGTTCCGAACTCATGTCGCGCATCCGTTCGCGCGGCAACGAACGCACCGAACTCACCCTCGCCCGCCTGCTCCGCCGCGAAGGCATCACCGGCTGGCGGCGGCACGTCTCGATCAGTTTGAAGAAGACGCCCGGTCACGGGACCGGGCCTGCAGCGAGAAGTGTAGGCAGGGTGCCCTCACCCGGCGGACGTAGAAAGGCCACTTCCCGCCGCCGCACCTCCGTCCGCCCCGACTTCGTTTTCAGGAAAGAGCGCGTCGTCGTTTTCGTCGACGGTTGCTTCTGGCACGGCTGCCCGATCCACGGCACGCGTCCCAAGGACAACCGCGCCTTCTGGCGAAAGAAAATCATCGCCAACCAAACCCGCGACCGCCGCGTCCACCGCGCCCTGCGAACAGCCGGCTGGAAAGTTCTGCGAATCTGGGAACATTGCCTCCGCCCTAAGGGCCTGCCTGCGGTCTTGCGTCGAATCCAGCGAGCGGTTCCGGCCAAGCCAAACCAAAGGTAGGGCGATGCCTGTGTGGTAACACCTCCCGCCGAGCCGCCGCAGCGCTTCCTGCTGAGGCTCGTGCACTGGAGTCACGCGGCATCCCGCAGCCGGGGCGAACGTTCTCCCAGCCCCGGAGGGGCGGCAGAAAGTAGCCCCGGGCGTGAGCCCGGGGTGGGAAGCGACGAAGGAATGAGCCCCTGAGGGGCGGCAGAACGGTCCGCCCAGCAATGATTCCCGATATTCTTCCGCCCCTCCGGGGCTCGGTTTTTACCGGCATGCCAACCCACAGCTCACGCTGTGGGCTACTTTCTGCCGCTGCTCCGCAGCTTGTGCACTGTTCGGACGCGCTCCTCACTCGATTGCGCTGACCTCAATAGAATCGTCCCGGCCACAGCGGCCAAACAAGGCGGCGTCCGTTCACCTCGAACTTCCCGCGAGAAGCTTCCCTGTTGGTTGAAGGCCACAAGGCGGCTTGGCAGGAGCCGTCGCCCTACCCGCCTTCGTGTTCTTCGGGCCCTTCGTGGACACCCTCACTTCATCTTCTCCCCATCCAGCCACACCTCGCGCACGCGGAACTTGTCGTCGAGCCACACGAGGTCTGCGCGCTTGCCGGGCTCGATGGAGCCGAATTCGGCGGCGCGGCCGAGTTGGCGGGCGGGATTGAGCGAGGCCATCCGCACCGCGTCTTCCAAGGGCAGGCCGGCGAGTTCCACGGAGCGGCGCACGGCTTCGATCATGGTCAACGTGCTCCCGGCCAGGCCGGAGTTGTTGTCGAGCACGGCCGTCTCGGGCGTGACGTGGGCCTTGATGGCTCCGAGTTGGAAGCGCGTTCCCGGCTTCAAGCCCGCGCCGGCCGTCGCGTCGGTGATGAGGCAGACGCCGTCGCGGCCCTTCGCGTTGAAGAGCATCCTCATCAGCGTGGGCGGCACATGCACGCCGTCGCCGATCAGTTCGCAGATGATCTCAGGATGCGCCAGGGCGAATTCGATCATGCCCGCGCTGCGATACGGCCCCTTCCGCACGACGGTGCTCATGGCGTTGAAGGTGTGCGTGGCCTGGTTCAAGCCGGCCTTGAGCGCGGGCACGAGCGCCGGTTCCAACGCGTCGGTGTGGCCGCCGCTGGCGATGATGCCGCGTTTGCGCAGCGCGCGGATCAGTTCCAGCGCGCCGGGCTCCTCGGGCGCGAGGGTGAACTGGGTGACGAGGTTTCCGTAGGCCAGGTAGCCGCTCCATTCGCGCCGCGTCGGCGGACGGATGAACGCGGGGTCCTGCGCGCCGGCCCGGGCTTTGGAGATGAAGGGGCCTTCCACATGCACGCCCACGATGCGCGCGCCGCCGAGAGACTGGTTGTGGAACGGCTTCACCGCACCGAGCACGCGGAGGATGTCGGGCTCGGGCGCGGTCAGCGTGGTCAGCGTCAGCGACGTGGTGCCGCCGCCGAGATGGAACTCCGTGATCTCGCGGAACGCTTCCTCCGTGGCCTCCATCGTGTCGCGACGCACCGCGCCGTGGATGTGCAGGTCTACGAAGCCGGGTGAAAGGAACCCGCCCTTGAGATCAATGTCGCCGCGTTGCTTGGTCTTGCTCGGCTGGGTCGAGACGCCGGTGATCTTTCCGTCGTGGACCTCGACGGTCCCCCGCAGGACGGCGTCGGGCAGGACAAGGCGAGCATTGGTGAAGCGCATGGGCGAACGATGGCCGACCGGACGCTCCTGCCAATCTTCAAACGCGGCTTCGCAGGATCGCCCGATACAGCTCCGCCATCTCGCGGGCCTGGCGTTCGCGTGAACACTGTTCCGCCGCGTAGCCGCGCGCTGCGGTGCCCATAACCGCGCGGGATGTCGGATCACCGACCAGCGAACTCATCGCGGAGGCCAACTCCGGAACCTCGGAGGGAGTGACGAGCATCCCGTGGTCGGGTTCGCGGAACGCCTCGGGAATGCCGCCGAGGTTCGAGGCGATGACGGGTTTGCCGCAGGCCATGGCTTCCCAAAGCACGAGGCCGAGAGCCTCGGTGCCAACGGCCGGATGCACGAGCACGTCGATGGCGTTCATCGCGGTGGCGATGGCGTCGGTGAACGGAATGATCCGCACGATCTCGCCGAGGCCGAGCTTGGCGATGCGTTGCTCCAACAGCGGCCGCATGCTGCCCTGGCCGATGATCCAGAAGCGCGCTTCGGGATGCGCCTTGCGCACGAGCCACGCGGCTTCGACGAATTCCAATTGGCCTTTGCCGCGCGGCAGACCGAACGCACCGACGACGGCGAACACGACGTTGTCCGGACCCGCGCCATGTTCTTGTCGAAACGCGGCCGCGGCCTCGGGTGACACGGCGTGGAACTTGGCGAGATCAATGCCGCCGTAGATGCGGTGAATGCGTTCCTTCGGGCCGGAGAAACCGGGCAACAGCAGGTCGCGCACGTGATCGGAGACGGCCACAAGCGCGTCGACACCGCGCAGGAGAAACATCCGGCTCGCGCGGCTCGGCAAGGTGGCGAGGTGCCGCGTGACGACGACCGCCGGGCGTTTTCCTGAAAGCCTGGATGCGATGACGGCCGGCCAGTAGTCGCGGCCATGGTGGGAGTGGATGACCTGAAATCCTTCCGCCCGGATCAAGCGCCGGAGCTGGAGGATCAGCTTCGGCTTCGACTTGGGTTCCACGTGCCGGACGGCGAACCCGGCGTCGGCCATCTGCTTGGAACAGCGCCGGCCTGCCGGACACGCGGTGGCGACGGCGTGGCCGAGCGCGCTCAGGCCGATGGCGAGTTCCATCGTCTGGTTGTCGGTGCCGCCGCCGTTGAAGACGGTGTTGATCTGGAGAATCCGGAGCGGTGGCGAGTTCATCGGGCGCCTTTCCGCATCGCGCGCAGCATGGAGTATTTCCAGAAGACTTCCCGCGCGACGATGCGGGCGATATTCCAGCCCTGACGGCCGTCGAGGAACCCGCGCCGCAGGATGTAGAAGCGCAGCCAGCGGAAGGCGGCGCGGGAAACGGGCGCGAGCGGATTGGCGGTGCGGCCGTTCTCGAACTGCGTCTCGGCCCAGAGCCGGGCGTATTTGCGGGCGCGCGCCACGTGGTCGGCCTCGTCGCGGAAGGAGTAGTGGTGCAGCTCGCCGTGGAGCGGCTGGACGGGGCCTTGGAGCACGAGGCGTTCGTGGACTTTGCCGCCCTCGAAGCGCGCGAGCGAACGCCGGAACAGGCGCGTCAACCGGTCGGGATACCAGTCGCCATGGCGGATCCAACGGCCTTCGTAGAGCACGCAACGCGGCACCGAGAAACCTGCGACCGACGGCTCGGTCGTGGTGGAACGGATGGCTTCCACTTCGGCGCGGAGCTGCGGCGAGAGTTCCTCGTCGGCGTCGATGCTGAAGACCCAGTCGTGGCTCGCGAGCGAGAGGACGTGGTTCTTCTGGCCGACGTAGCCGAGCCAATCCTGATGCACGAACCGCGCGCCGTGGCTGCGGGCGATGGCTTCAGTGCGGTCGCGGCTGCCG
>JAYUUX010000143.1:0-3389 GCA_043754645.1 Verrucomicrobiales bacterium
CCCAGAAGTCGACGAGGACGGGCTGGGTTGATTGGAGGACTTCCTCGGCGAAGGAGGTGTCGCTCACGGCGAGGGGATGGACGGTCTCAGGTTTTGTAGTCGCGTTCATAACGATTCAGGAATGGCGACGTATTGAGAAATCCCGATGCGTCAAACCGCCCCGCGCAACGCGCTCAAAGCCGGCGGATCATCGTCGCCAGTTGACGGCGAACGCGTTCACGGTTCGGGGCGTCATGGAATTCCACGGGGTTGAAATCATCCGTCAGGACGATGCCGCTGAGGGGATTCGTCTCGAACACGCCCTGGAACAAGCCGCGCAACTGGTCCGCGATCGAATCGGGCGTCCCGGCGAGATCGAGCGCCCGTTTAGGCGTCAGTTCGGAGGGGGAGGCCACGAAGAACATGTTGCCGTTGCCCGTCTCGTGGAGGCGCACGCCGGCGAAGACCGACCTCAGCGTCTTGTCCAATGATGCGGCGAAGAAATCTTTTCCGGGACTCCGATCACCGAAGCAGTTGATCACGAGAACACCGCCGGGCTGCATCACGGCCTTCATCTCCGAGAACGCTTCCCGCGTCATAAGATGAGCGGGCGAGGAATCGCCGAGGAAGGCGTCGAGCACGACCAGTTCGTAGCGATTCCTGGTGCGATGCAGAAACTGGCGGCCGTCGCCCACGACGAGGTTCATCTTCGACGGTTCGAACCCGAAGAACTTTTCCGCCACGGGGACGATCGCGGGGTTGATCTCGACGGCGTCGACCTTGACGCCTTCCCGGACGAGGTTCATCGGCACGATGCCCACGCCCACGCCGATGCAGAGGGCCGCGTCGATCCGGTCGGTGTAGGCCTTGCCGAGCCCGTGCAACGCGTAGGTGAAGAGCGAGAGGCTCTGCTTTTTTTCGCGGTCGTAGGTGTTCTGCGTGAGGAAGTCGTTCAGGTAATACCGGCGGTCGTCGATCTTTGCGTCAATGACCTGGATCTGGCCGAAGCTTGAGTTGCCACGGAAGATCTCGACCCATCCGGCGAAACTGCTGCGCCGGCTGTCGATGATCCCATAGGCACCTAGGCCGAAGACCAACACGGCGCCACCGACCGCCTTGGACTTGGACGACGACCAGACCGTGAAATAGATGAGCGAGATCAGGGTCAACACGCCGGCCGTCGACATCATCGTGACGGTGTTTGGCAGGAGCGGAATCAGCGCGTAGCCGATCAGGCCGGTGCCGATGAAACTTCCCACCGTGCTGACGGCCGAAAGACGTCCGACATTGCCCCCGATGCCCTGGAGTTGGCTGGTGATGACCCGGATGAGGAAAGGCCCCGTCATCGCGAGCAGGGCCAGCGGAATGAAGAACAGGAAGGCGGACGCCAGCAGCGAACCCACCGGCAAAGGCAGATCCACGCACAGGTTCGCAATGCTCCTTATCCCGAGCGTCGCGCACACGAGATACAACGCCGCGACGATGATGGCGCCGTAGAGTTTTCCAAGGTCGGGCCGTGAATCCGCCCAGCGCCCGCCAAGGTAGTAGCCGAAGGCCAGCGAGGCCATGGCAACGCCGATCTGCGCGGTCCAGACGAAGTGCGAAGTGCCGAGGTAGGGCGCCAGCATCTTCGCGCCGAGGATCTCGACGATCATGATGGCGGCGCCGGTCGTGGCGGCGGTGAAGAACAGATAACGCCGCAGGCCGCGGGAGAGACCGTCTTGGGGGGCGGACGAATTCACGCGGGGTTTATCCGCGAGCCGATTCCAAAAGCCCAGCGGGAAGACGCGCGCCGCCGGCTCAGGAGGCCAGGATCTTCGTCAGCCGGTCGTTGAGATCCTTGAGGCCCTCCGGCGTGCCGCCGCTGCCCTGCTCCGTGATGGCCCAGCTGGAATAACCGGTCGCGTCCAGCGCCTTCATGATGGCCGGCCAGTTGTTCGCGCCCTCCAGGAACTTGGCCGCGAAACCCCGGCCCCGGTCGCCGTGCTTCATGGCAAGGTCACGGCTGAATTCCTTGATGTGCAGCCGCGCGATGCGTTTGCCCAGCTTGTTGATCCAGGCCACCGGGTCGCCAAACCAGATGATGTTGCCGATGTCGAAGTGCCACTTCACCCACGGGCTGTTGATCGCGTCGACATATCGGACGGCCTCGTCCTCCTTGATGATGAAATCATTCCAGACGTTCTCGATGGCGATGACCACGCCGAGCTCCTGCGCGAGCGGCACGGCCTTGTTGATCTCGGCGATGGACCGGTCCCAGCACTGCTCGTAGCTCACGCCGTCGCGCGCCACGCCGGGGACCAGCAGGACGGAGGTCGCGCCATAGGCCTTGGCGTCGCGGATCGACTGCTTCAGTCCTTCCAGGCCCCTCGCGCGGGTAACCTCGCTCGGATGGGACAGTGTCAGGCCCCAATGCGTCGAGCAGCACACGCTCGCCGCCTTCAGGCCTGTGGCCTCGAGGGCCGCGACGACCTCCTTCTGGTCCATGTGGCTGTTCGGCTCGACGCCTTCGAAGCCCGCCTCCTTGACATGCTTCATCTTCTCCATCACCGACCCCTTCACGCCGACCGTGCCCCACATGATGGCCCGTCCGAAGGCGCGGGGTTTCGCGGCCTCGGCGGCGAGCGAGAGGCGGGGGTTGATGACGCTGGCCGCGGCAAGGGCGGCTCCGGTGGCGAGGAAATGGCGGCGATTCATGGCGGGATTGGTCATGGAGTATCCGGCCGAAGCCGCGGAGTCCAGCGCGGTGAGGCGGGAGCGATGTTCAAAGTCAACCGACGCACACATCGGCCTAGGAACTCAAGGCCACCTTTCGCTGGCGGTCGGTCCAGCGAGCGTTAACCCTCTCCCCACCATGACGCCTGCCGAAGCCCGCGCGCGCCACGCCACGCTATCCGTTGAAATCCGCCGCCACGACCACGCCTACTATGTCGAGGCGCGGCCCACGCTGAGCGACTTCGACTACGACCGGCTGTTCCAGGAGCTGCTCGATCTGGAGAAGCAGTTCCCGGAACTCGTCACGCCCAGTTCACCCACCCAGCGCGTGGGCGGCGCGACGACGGATGGTTTTGCCCGCGTCACGCATCTCCAGCCGATGCTGTCTCTGGAGAAGATCGAGGGCGCGGAGCATCCCACGAAGGACGAGGAGCCCGACCGCGAGATCCGCAACCGGAAGCAGGATGAGAACACGCTGGCCCAGCTCGTCGCGTGGGACGCCGGCATCCGCAAACAGCTCGGGCGCGACCGCGTCGAATACGCCATGGAGCCCAAGGTTGATGGCGTGTCGTTGAGCGTCCACTACCGCCACGGAAAGCTCGCCCTCGCCGTCACGCGCGGCGACGGCCAGGCCGGCGACGACATCACGGCCAATCTCCGCACCGTCCGCTCCATTCCGCTGGAACTTGAGGTCG
>JAYUUX010000144.1:0-2183 GCA_043754645.1 Verrucomicrobiales bacterium
AGTCCCGCTCAAGCCGCTCGGAGATCCCTTCGGGATCCGCGGCCGCCTCGTCCGCCGCGTCGTTGAAGAAGTTGAGCGAGGACCAGAAACAATCCGGGCCAAGCCGGTCGGCGCTGCGCTTCACCTGCGGATAGGTGTAGAGCCGCGTCCGCGCAAACCGCGGAAGCAGGCTGGCGATCTGCACGCGTGAACCGCCCTCGCCGTGGGCGGAAGCCTCAAGCATCGCCCGCACCTCGCGCTCGCGCCCGCCGACGCCCCAATAGCGGGCGAGCCCGTCCAGGTCCGAATGGGCGTCCACCTTCAGGTTGGCCACGAGGGACGGCACCCGGGAAAGCGTCGCCAGTATGCGGGACCGGGTCGCATCGCTGGTCGACGCGAACACGTGCAGGTCGGAAAAACACATCGCATCGCCCCGCGCATAGGCCAGCCGGCGCACCTGTTCCTGCACGGTTTCGTCGAGCCCGCTTTCGGCCAGCCAGCCGTGGAAAAAATCGCGGGGAACGCTGAAGGGAGTTCGGTGAAACGGATTCAGGTCACTCTTCGCCAGCTCGTAGTAGATGATCGAACGGGATTCGGGCGACAGCCCCAGAACCGTCGCGGGTTCGGGCTCCACGGTGTAGATCCCGCGATGCCCAGAAATGCGGTAGGGATTCTGCAGGGACGCCAACTGCGCCTGGGTCAGCCCTGCGCGCTCAAAGATCTCCGCGACCATCGAGGAGGATTCCACTTCGAAGACCCAAGGGAGCTTCGCCCAGAACTCGGGACCGACCGGGCTCTCATGATCGGCGAACTCCAGCTCGATCCGCACCTTGTCGAGACGACCCCAGGGCGCATTCGTCCCCACGCTCCGGTAGGGAAAGCCCTTCCAATCCGCTTCCGTCACAGACCCCCAGAACGCCGCGTTCGTGAACGGTTCCGGCGCAGGCCGGGGAAACAGCCGGTCCGACAACGCAGCCGGCACGTCCAACCTGAGGGCAAGGAACACCAGCGCACTTGCCAGGAAGAGGACCGCCACGGACCACCGTCGGAGTAACATTTTGTTTCGCATTCGGAAGGCCACGCGTGGCCATGCAGGGTTGACCGGCACTCATGCCGATGGTTACAGGCACCACCGAGTTTGGCCGCGACCATAGCACACTCTTCCGATTGCGCGCCGAATCTCCGCCGCCACCCCGCCCGGCTGTGCAAGAACTTCGCGCCGCGCACCGGAAAACCTCCTCCGCGCCCGTCTTGTAGTTTTCTTGGCGCCTCGTAGGCTCCGCCCCCATGTCTCTGAAAGCTGGCATCGTCGGTCTGCCCAACGTCGGGAAGTCCACCCTGTTCAACGCCGTCACCCGCACCCGCAAGGCGCAGGCGGCGAACTACCCCTTCTGCACGATCGACCCGAACGTCGGCATCGTCACCGTGCCGGACGAACGCCTCGCCGTGCTCCAAGGAATCGCCAAGACCAAGGTCGTCATCCCGGCCGCCATCGAGTTCGTCGACATCGCCGGCCTCGTGAAGGGCGCCGCCTCCGGTGAAGGCCTCGGCAACAAGTTCCTCAGCCACATCCGCGAGGTCGATGCCATCGTGCAGGTCGTCCGTTGCTTTGAAGACGCCGACATCATCCACGTCGCCGGCAGCGTCGATCCCGTCCGCGACATCGAGGTCATCAACACCGAACTCGTCCTCGCCGACCTCGAAGCCGTCACGAAGAAGCTCGAACGCGTCTCCAAGGATGCGAAGCGCGGTGACAAGATCGCCATCGCCGAACAGGCCGTTCTCCAGAAGCTCCAGCCCGTGCTCAACGCCGGCAAACCCGCCATGCTCGCCGAGCTCACCACCGAGGACAAAGTCATCTCCAAGGCGCTCTACCTGATGACCGACAAGCCCACGATCTTCGCGTGCAACGTGAAGGAGGGCGACCTCGCGACCGCCGACAGCAATCCGTTCGTCCTGAAGGTCCGCGAATACGCCAAGACCCATCTCGCCTGCGAGGCCGTCGTCATCAGCGCCCAGATCGAGAGCGACCTCGTCGACCTGTCGGACGAAGAAGCCATGGCCTTCCTCGCCGAACTCGGCGTGAAGGAATCCGGTGTCGGCGGCCTGATCCGCGCCACCTACCATCTCCTCGGACTCCGCACCTACTTCACGGCCGGTGAAAAGGAAGTCCGCGCATGGACCATTCACATCGGCGACACCGC
>JAYUUX010000145.1:0-5234 GCA_043754645.1 Verrucomicrobiales bacterium
GCGTGCGCGGGGCTTCTTCGAGGGTGTCAGTGAGGCCTACGAAGCGCAGGGCTACCTCGGCTGTTTCCTTGGCGCGCTCGGGCAGGAGCTGTCCGGCGAGAGCGAGGTGTTCCGCCGCAAAATCGAGGGCTGTGTGGCGGGCATCGCCCTGCGCCTCGCCGTCTGCCTCGACCGGAACTCCCAGGCCATGCACGACTGCACCGACGAGTTGAAGCGGGTCCGGGAGGGACGGTGAAGGCCGGCTCGGACACCTCGGAGGTTACTGACATTTACTGACGCGCGACGCTGTTTTTCGCTGCGTGTAGATGTGGGACCGTTCCGAGAAGTATGTAAAAAGCCCAATGAATGCGAAAGTTTGCGAAGGACACGGAAAATCTGAATGGATTCAATTCCCGCCGCCTCCACCACTTTTTTGACGGTTTGGGCACGTCTCTGCGGTCCGAGACGGTGAAGAAAGCCTTCGGAGGATCTCCCTTTTGATTAAGGGGGCTTTGATGTCGGCGATCGTCCGGCCGGCCACCGGCGCGGGTTGCATTTTATGCGACCGAGGAGGACCGCCTTTTGCGAACAATACCGCGTCGCTCCGGGACTTTTTGATGGTGGACGGAACAGAGCACGGGACAGATGCCCGTTTCCCCTTTGCCTCCGCATCGTGCGGGCGTGTCCGGGCCGATCTGCTCAGCCGCGTGATTGGATGCGGAAACGGCCGGGTGAAATCCCCGTTTCCCGCTTGAAGGCGACGCTCAGGTATTCGGCGTGTTTGAAGCCTGTGCGTTCGGCGATGGCTTCAAGCGTCAGATCCGTGCCGCTGAGGAGTTCCTTCACACGGTTGATGCGGACGCGGGTCACTTCCTCGTGCGGCGTGCGCCCGATGAGCTTCTTGAACTTCGCCTCGAACTGGCGTCGTGAACCGGGGGCGAGCTTGAGCACGTCCTTGGCGGCGATGCCTTCGGCCGCGTGGGCCCGGATGTAGCGCACAGCGGCCACGATCTGGCGGTCCTCGATGGCCAGCACGTCGCTCGACTGCCGTGCGGCTACGCCCAGCGGCGGGATGAAGTGCGAGTCGGGCGGAAAGCGTTCGCCGCGCATCATCCGGTCGAGCAAGGCCGCCGCGTCGTAGCCGGTCTTGTGCGCGTTGGGGATGACGCTGCTGAGCGGCGGATCGGAAAGCGCGCAGAGGAGTTCGTCGTTGTCCACGCCGACCACGGCGACTTCATCCGGCACGGCGATGCCGCGTCGGCGGCAGGCATCGAGGATCTGCTGTCCGCGCAGGTCGTAGCAGGCCATGACGCCGATGGGTTTCGGCAACGCCTCCAGCCACGCGCCGATGTCGGATACGACCTGCTCGTAATCGGCGGCGAGCCGCTGGGGTTTGTAGGTGGTGCAGTCGTAGCCCGCCTCTACCACGGTCCGGACGAAGTGATCGCCGCGCCAGACGCTCCAGTTGAAGCGCTGATCTCCGCAGAAGGCGAAGTGCCGGAAGCCACGTTCGGACAGGTGATCGAACACGATCCGGGCAATGGCCCCGTCGTCCGTCTCGAACCAGGGCAACTCGGGAAGCAACCGCGCCGCGCTGACGTCGATCATCGGGACATCCACTTTTTTCAGGGCACGGGCGATGTCGTCGTTTTCGATCCGCGCGATGATGCCGTCGCCGTCCCAACCCTTGAGCCATGCGGGCGGACGGTCGCCGCGGCCGTGCTCCGCGAGGTAGATCGACCACGGCCGATGTTCGCGGATGTAGCCGACCATTCCCCGCAGCAGTGCCCGCGCGTAGGCGTTCGACGTCTCGACAAGAAACGCGACGCGCGGAGCGGGCTTGGCAACGGGACGGGTCATTTGCCGTGGCCGCATTCCTGAGTCGGCGCCGGATGGCCGAAATTCTGCGGCGATTCACATCGGCAGCAGTGGGAGAGGACCAGTCGATTGGGCGGGTAATATTTCTCAGGAAATACTTCCTCAAAACTCATGGCCGGAAGGTGTCCGCCTCGTAGGTTCTACTCAATCACTTAAAGCAAGCGCGACGCTTCGTGCTTTTTCGCGTCACGCAAACCCATCTCCATGGCGTCCCGACATTTCTCAGGCTTCAGGATCCGACTCCGGCCCTGGAAGAATCGTTGATCCATTCCCACCGCCAACCCAACCAACCATGAAAACCTCTCCGACACTTCTCGCCCTTGCCGTGGCGCTGTCAGCGCAGCTCTGCCTGGCCCAGACGACTGAACCGGCCAACGATTGGAAGCCCGCGCCGTCGAACCAGGAGGGCAAGCTGTATCCCCAGTTCAACTCCGAGGGCCGGGTCAAATTCCGCATCGTCGCGCCCAAGGCCCAGAGCGTCGGCGTCAGCTTCCGCGACAGCAGTCCCTTCACGAAGGATGCGGATGGCGCATGGATCGGCTGGACCCGGCCGCTCGACGTTGGATTCCACTACTACACCATCAACATCGACGGGGCCGAGGTGCCCGATCCGAACAGCCGCTTCTACTACGGCTCCAGCCGCTGGGGCAGCGCCGTGGAAATTCCCGCGAAGGACGCCGACTTCTACGCGCTCAAGAACGTGCCGCACGGACAGCTGCGGGAGGTCTACTACTTCTCCAAGACCAGCAATACCAACCGCCACGCCTTCATCTACACGCCGCCCGACTACGACAAGAACCCTCGGAAACGCTACCCGGTCCTCTATCTCCAGCACGGTGCCGGAGAGAACGAAACGGGATGGGGAGCCCAGGGCCACGCGGGATTGATCATGGACAACCTGATCGCCGCCGGAAAATCCAAGCCCTTCATCATCGCGATGGAATACGGCGGCAATCCCTTCGGCGGTGGCGGCCCCCGGCCTGCGGCGGCACCTCCAGGCGCAGCGGGCTCGACGAACCGTCCTCCCCAAGGCCCGGGCGGACGTGGCTTCAATTTCAGCGCGTTCGAGAAGACGCTCACCGAGGACTTCATTCCCTATGTCGACGGCAACTTCCGCACCCTGGCCAACCAGCCCAACCGCGCGATGGCCGGCTTGTCGATGGGCGGCATGCAGACTCGGACCATTACCCTGGCGCACTTGGACAAGTTCTCCCACATCGGCGTCTTCAGCGGCGGCAGCATCGCCGTGACGAACATCACGGACCTGAAAGACTTCAAGAAGAAGGTGAAGCTCGTCTTCATCAGCTACGGCAGCCGTGAACTCGGAGGCAACCGGCCCAACATGGGAGGCGATCCAAAATCGAATACCGAATCCCTGAAACTGGCCGGCGTGAACAGCGTCTTCTACGAGTCTCCGGATACCGCCCATGAATGGCAGTCCTGGCGGCGCAGCCTGCACGAGTTCGCGCCGCTGCTGTTCAGGAATTGAAATGAAACGTCCGGCAATCAGAGCAACCATGAAGCTTTCCGCATCCCTCCTCGCCCTCGCCGCCCTTCCTTGGGCCGGCTTCGCCGCGGACATTTCGGGCACTTGGAAAACCGAGTTTAACTCGCAGATCGGCGTCCAGAAATACACCTACACGCTCAAGCAGGACGGCACGAACCTGACCGGCAAGGCCAGTTCCGAGATCGGCGACCAGAAACGCGAGACCGAGCTCAAGGAAGGAAAGGTCGAAGGCGAGAAGGTCTCGTTCGTCGAGATGCTCAAGTTCCAGGAGAACGAGATCCGCATCACCTACAAGGGCACCATCTCCACCAACGAGATGAAGCTCACCCGGGAAGTCGGTGACTTCGCCAAGGAGGAGATCGTGGCCAAGCGCGAAGCCGGTCGCGTCGCGGGCGCAGGTCCGCGCGGACCCGGCGGACGCGGGGGCTTCGGCGGCCCGATCACCCTAGGCCCGGATGACAAGGCGTTCTTCCCCAACCCGCCCGAAGGCTTCGACAAGGCCCGCGAAGCCATCGCCCACGGCAAGCTGGGGATGGTGGAATACGACTCCAAGTCCGTCGGAACCAAACGCAAGGCGCTCGTTTACACCCCTCCCGGTTACTCCGCGGACCAGAAGTATCCCGTCCTCTATCTCCTCCACGGCATCGGTGGCGACGAAGTCGAATGGCGCAACGGCGGCCAGCCCAACGTCATCCTCGACAACCTCATCGCCGACAAAAAGGCCTTGCCCATGGTCATCGTCATGCCCAACGGCCGCGCACAGGCGGACGACCGGGCCAGCGGGGGCATGGGTTCGGCGGCCGCGTTCGGCGTCTTCGACAAGGACCTGCTCGGTAGCTTGATCCCGTTCATCCAGTCAAAGTATCCCGTGAAGACCGATCGCGAGAACCGCGCGCTCGCCGGCCTTTCGATGGGCGGCGGCCAGTCCCTGAACTTCGGCCTCGGCAACCTCGACACCTTCGCGTGGGTCGGCGGGTTCTCCTCCGCTCCCAACACAAAGCCGGCAGCTGAACTCGTGCCCGATCCGGAGAAGGCGAAATCGCAGCTGAAGCTTCTCTTCGTCTCCTGCGGCAACAAGGACGGCCTCATCCGCATCAGCCAGGGCGTCCACGCCTACCTCAAGGAGAAGAACGTCCCGCACGTCTGGCACGTCGATGAACACGCCCACGACTTCCAGCACTGGAAGAAGGCCCTGTTCCACTTCTCGCAACTGGCCTTCAAACCCTCCGCGCAATAGCCGCTCGACTCCCCGATTTTTCCGAATCCCCTATCCACACATGAGAAAACTTTCCCCCCTTCTAACCCTTCTGGCCGGAGGGCTGACGGCCTTCAACTCCCTCGCGGCCGACGCTCCAAATCGTCCTCTCCACGTCCTCTACCTCGGCGAGGTCAACGCCGGACGCGGCGGCGGCGGTTTCGGCGGCTCGCGCACGAACTACGTCTACCTGCCCGGCCAGACGATGGCGCCCGAGGCGATCTACTTCGACCATCTCTCGAACCTCACCCACCTGACCGACACTTATCTAAAGCACTTCGACGCCGTGGTGCAGGTGCTGCCCGACGACCAGCTCGGCGCGGACCACAAGAAGCGGCTCGACACCTTCAAGGCCGCCGGCAAAGGCCTGCTCAAGTATTCCGAACGTCCGACGGACGCGGTCCTGCGCGAAGCCGTTCTCGGCGGAGTCGGCCGCAAGGCGAAGTCGGACTGGGAAGCGTCCGTCGCCTCGCGCCCTTCATTGCAGCGCCAGTCCGGCGACGTGCCGAATTACGAGCGCCGGCCCGAGGCAGTGAAGTTCCAAGCGCCGCTGTCTCCTCAGGACAGCCTGCGCTACGTGCAGGTTCCGGCGGACTTCGAGCTGAAGCTCTTCGC
>JAYUUX010000146.1:0-2159 GCA_043754645.1 Verrucomicrobiales bacterium
TGTCGTGCTTCTCGATGTGGGCCTCGATGGACTTCACTTCGGCATCGCTGTAGCCGAGGCGACGGAGGGCTTCGGGCACGGTGCGGTTGACAATCTTGAGCATGCCGCCGCCGGCGAGGAGCTTGTATTTGACCAGGGCGATGTCGGGTTCGACGCCGGTGGTGTCACAGTCCATGAGGAACGCGATGGTGCCGGTGGGCGCGAGGACGGTGACCTGGGCGTTGCGGTAGCCGTGCTTTTTTCCTTTGGCGAGGGCGCTGTCCCAGACGCGGCGGGCTTCGTCCTTAAGGAAGGCGAAATCGCGGCTCGGCTGGATGGACTCGACGGCGTCGCGGTGCTGCTGGATGACGCCGAGAGTCGACTCGACGTTGTCCTTCTTCACGGGCTTGGCCACTCCGGAGCAGTTGGAATCGCGGTAGCCAGCAAACGGTCCCGTGATGGCGGAGATCGCGGCGGACTGTTCGTAGGCGTGGCCGGTCATGATCGCGGTGATGGCTCCGGCGAGGGCGCGGCCTTCGTTGGAATCGTAGGCCAAACCGTAGCTCATGCAGAGCGAGCCGAGGTTGGCGAAGCCGAGTCCGAGGGTGCGGAAGATGTGGGAGTTTTCGGCGATCTGCTTGGTCGGATAGCTGGCGTTGTCGACGAGGATTTCCTGCGCGGTGATATAGATGCGGACGGCGGCCTTGAAGCGTTCCACATCGAAGGTCGTGTCGGTCTTCTTGAACTTCATGAGGTTCAATGAGGCCAGATTGCAGGCGGTGTTGTTGAGGAAGACGTATTCCGAGCAGGGGTTCGTCGAGTGGATGGGCTCTGTTCCCTTGCACGTGTGCCACTTCTGGATGGCGCCGTCGTATTGCATGCCCGGATCGCCGCAGACCCAGGTGCCTTCGGCAATCTGGTCGAGGAGGCGCGATGCGTCCTTCTTCTCGAGCGGTTTGCCGGTGACGGTTGATTTAGTCCACCACTCCTTGCCGTCGAGCGCGGCCTGCATGAACTCGTCGCTGACGCGGACGGAGAGGTTTTCGTTCTGATACATGACGGAGCCGTAGGCTTCGCCGTTGAACGAGCCGTCGTAGCCCTGCTCGATGAGCGCCCAGGCCTTCTTCTCTTCCTTGCCTTTGGCGGTGATGAACTCCTCCACATCGCCGTGCGTGTCGCGGATGGTGTTCATCTTGGCGGCGCGACGGGTCTTGCCGCCGGACTTCACGACGTTCGCGACCTGGTCGTAGACCTTGAGGAAGCTCATCGGACCGCTGGGACGCCCGCCGCCGGAGAGTTTCTCGCGGCTGCTGCGGATCGGGGTCAGGTCGGTGCCGGTGCCGGAGCCGTATTTGAAGAGCATGGCCTCCGCGTAGGCGAGTTCCATGATGCTTTCCATGTTGTCGCTGACGGACTGAATGAAGCAGGCGGAGCCCTGGGGATACTCGTATTGGGTCGAGGCGCGCTGGGCTTCCTTGGTCTCCGGATTGTAGTGCCAGTTGCCGCGGTCGCTGTGCTTGCCGACGCCGTATTGGCTGAAGAGGCCGACATTGAACCAGACGGGGGAATTGAACGCGCCGTATTGGTTCACGCAAAGCCAGGTGAGCTCGTCGTAGAAGACTTCGCCGTCTTCCTTGGAGAAGTAGCCATCCTTGACGCCCCAGTCGGCGATCGTCCGGGTAACGCGGTGGATCAACTGCTTGACCGAGTATTCGCGCTCGGATTTGGCGGGATCCCCATAGAAGTATTTCGAGCAAACGACCTTGGTGGCCAGGACGGACCAGGTCTTCGGCACTTCGACGTCTTTCTGTTGGAAGATGACCTTGCCGGAATCATCCGTGATTTCAGCCGTGCGGCGGTCCCATTCGATCTGATCGAAGGGCTTGATTTGGGCGTCACTGAAGACGCGATCCACCCGCAGCGCCTTGGACGACTTGGAGGCAGTGGAACGACTCACTGCGCCCACTTTCGAGGAGCGGCGGGCAGCTGTGGTTTTGTTCGAAGACAGGGGCATGACTTGGTCGCGAGCGTCGATCACGGCGTCACCTAAGGGTTCGGGATTTGGAGGGTTGGGCGCATCCAGAACGGCTCGGCCGCGTGGATGTAAAAACAAGCCCAACTTTAACGGAAACAATCCTCGGTCCTTTCAAGCGAAAGGCCCTACCAGTTGGGCTAAGTGG
>JAYUUX010000147.1:0-3938 GCA_043754645.1 Verrucomicrobiales bacterium
AGGCTGGAAGCGCCGAGGCGGCGCAAAGAATCGGCGAGATCTGGCATGACGGCTTAAATGGAACCAAAAAACCAACCCAGGGATTCCGCTGGTATCTGAAGGCGGCCACCAACGGCCTGCCATCCGGCCAACTCAGGGTGGCGCATGCCTATCAGGACGGATTGGGGACTGCAAAAGACCCGGTCGAAGCGCTGGCTTGGTGGAATGTCGTGAAGAAGACCAGCCAACCGAACGCGGCGGATGTCGCCGGGTTCGCCCGACTGGAATCTTCGCTCACCGGAGGCGAGAAATCGGCCGCAGCCACACGGGCGGCACAGCTCGAACTGACGATCCCAAAACTGAAATCGAAGTGACCGCGTCAGGGATCTTCGGCCCACGTCACCACGACGGGCCCGAAACAAATTCTCGCGCCGGCCAAGCAAATGACGTGCGGATCAGGCCCGCCAAGCAACCGTGAAGAGACGACGACTCATCCTGTTCATCGCGGCCGCCGCTGTTGCCGTCGGATTGCTGCTGTTTAAACGCCTCTACCCTACGGGCCGGCTACGACTGCCGGCAGGGAACCAGGTTCCGCAGCTCAGCCTCGGCTTCGCGCACGGTCTCGTGATCGCGCCCGATGGCACCCTCTGGTCTTGGGGAGCGGAAGATCTCGGGTTCCCGGTGCTGGGTTTGGGACAGACGGACGGGGTCGCCGCTTTCAGTCCGCTCCTTCGCCGCATCAGCTC
Organism: Verrucomicrobiales bacterium; assembly: GCA_043754645.1. GTDB lineage: Bacteria > Verrucomicrobiota > Verrucomicrobiia > Limisphaerales > CANJSG01 > CANJSG01. The sequence continues at coordinate 726 of JAYUUX010000147.1, forward strand.
TGACACCAACTGGACCAAAGTTTCCGCCGGACAGAACCACAACCTCGCGCTGAAGTCCGACGGCACGATCTGGACGTGGGGCACAAACGATAAGGGTCAAATGGGGATCCCCCCCGTCGGCCCTATCCACCAAAGCAGTCTGGTTGCGTCCGTTCCCGGCACAAATTGGGTGGATGTCGAGGCAGCCAATTCATGCAGCTACGCGTTGAAGACGGACGGATCGCTCTGGGCCTGGGGGTTGAACGATTTCTATCAGCTTGGAGTCGTTTACCCGATGGGTGGACGGGCTTCCGTGCGAGTCGGGTCGGCCACGAACTGGACAAAGATCCGCGCGGGCGGAATCAGTGCTGCCGGCATCCAAAGCGACGGAAGCCTGTGGATCTGGGGTGGGAGTCCGGAGTTCGGCAACACCCCCACGAACCGCTCAAACAATCTGTGGAATCCCAGGCGGATGACATCGGATACCAACTGGGTGGATGTGTCCGTGGAAGCCAACATCTGGCTAGCGGTCAAAGCGGATGGGACGTTGTGGGCTTTCGGGAAGGACGCCCACATCTACACGGGTGCGCCGCCGTCCGCCTTCGCGATACCGATTCAGATCGGCATCAACTCCGACTGGATCTCCGTGAGGTCATCGGAATATGGGATCCTGGTGGGGATGGGCGCGCGATATGGGCATTTGCTGAGAAAGCGCGATGGGTCGTTCTGGAACCTGTTCGTGCCCGGTTTCACGGCGGGCCTACCGCTTACCCCTTTGCCGGCAAGGCTCCAGCCGCTCGAACTTCCCAAGAAAGCGGTGGCTGGCGACATCGGCGGTGGCACCACAGCAGTTGTCACCCTCGATGGCGAGGTTTGGGCACTGGGCACGGTCTTGGGCGAACAAAAGAGCTACCCATGGCACAGGCGATGGATGCACGACCTGCGCATGGGAAAAATCTTTAGAACGCCTGCGCAACCCGTCCGCGACCAGCCCTGGCGCATCCGCAACGTCGAACCCGGCGATCCGCCAAAGTAGATCGCCCGGTCCGATTCGGGTTTGAATCTTCGTTCGACCCTCGGGGACTCGCGCTTCGGATTTCCCGTTCAGTATTCCTTCGGGTAGTCGCGCCACATCCAGCGCATCGCTTCGGGGAAGAGCGCGGTGCCGTGTTTGGCGCTGTGGACGCCTTCGCCGAAGACGAACTTGTGGTCGTAACCCTTCTCCTGAAGCGCGGCGGCCATGGCCTTGTTGCCTTCGGGCCAGCTGCCGAACTGGTTCACGATGTCGTTCGCGCCGTCCTGCTGGAACATCCGGATGGGCTTCTTCGCGGAGCTGCGGACGATCTCGGGATATTTGTTCCCGCCGCGGATGTTCGTGAAGCTGCCGACGGTGGTGAAGCATTTGCGGAAGGCGTCGGGCCGCTCCCAGCAGACCGTGAACGCGCAGATGCCGCCCGAGCTGCTGCCGGCGATGCAGCGTCCGTCGGGATTGGCCGTGAGCGTGTAGCTCTTGGCCACTTCGGGAAGGATCTCGGTCAGCAGGAAACGCGAATAGGCATCGCCCAACGAGTCGTATTCGAAGCTGCGATTTGAAGCAGGCGCCGGCCGGCCATCAGCCCGCTTGCGCGGCGGCTCGCCCTCCTTGAGCGGCTTGTTTCCGGGTTTGATGAAGATGCCGATGGTCACGGGCATTTCCTTCTTGTGGATCAGATTGTCGAAGACCGTCGGCGCGGCATACATCACGCCGTCCTGGCAGACGAACACGGCGGCGGCCTTGCCGGGCTTGTATTGCGCCGGCACGTAGACGGAATACTCGCGGACGGTGCCGGGGAAGACGACGCTGTTGGTCCACAGGTGTTTCGTGATCGTCCCCTTGGGCACGCCGGGCTGGTCTTTCGAATCGGGTCCGGGAACGTATTGGTCGTCGGGCGACGGTTCCTTCTTCGCGTCGGCGGCGAACGTGGCGGTCACCGTTGCGGCGAAGACCGCGAGCAGGAGTGCGAGGGAGCGTTTCATGTTCATAGCGCGGGTCGTGGGAGGATCATGCGGTCCGATGGTTGCCGAACGGATACTTGTGTCGAGAGAACTCACCGCTAGGATTGAGGCTCAAAGAACAACAATGAGCCCTCAAGGAATCGCGCGGTTGGTCGGAGTCGGCATCCTGATCTTCGTCGTAGTCATCATGGCGTCGTCGGGCACCTATGTCGTGAGGCCGGGCTACCGCGGCGTGGAGGTGACGATGGGCAAGGTCTCGACCGCGTTCAAAACGGAGGGCTTCGGCCTCAAGGCGCCCTTCATCACGGCCATCCACCAGGTCTCCATCCGCCAGCAGACCGCGGAGGAGAAGGCGGAGTGCTATTCCTCCGACCTCCAGCAGATCACGGTCGACCTGAAGGTCCTCTACCGGGTGCCCGAAGCGTCGGTCGTGAAGCTCTTCCAGGGATTCTACGGCGATCCTTTCGACAGCCTCGTGGCGCCGCGGGTGCAGGAGGCGTTGAAAGAAGTAGCCGCCCTCCAGAGCGCGGAGCAGATCGTGAAGAACCGTGAGCAGATCAAGACCCGCGCCCTCCAGCTGGCCAAGGCCAAGCTCGGCGAGCCGCCGCTGCTCGTCATCGAGGACATCGTCATCCAGAACATCGCGCTCACGAAGGAGCTCGAGCACGCCATCGAGGCGAAGATGGTCCAGGAGCAGGAGGCCTCGAAGTCGAAGTATCTCCAGCAGCGCGTCCAGATCGACGCCGACACCTCGGTGATCAAGGCCAAGGGCGAGGCCGAATCCATCGTCATCCGCGGCGAAGCCCTCAAGCGGAACCCCGCGTTCGTCGAGCTCCAGATCGTCGAGAAGTGGGACGGCCTCGCGCCTGTCGTCATCGGCGGCGCCGACAAGGTGATGCTCACGTTGCAGGACATCGAACGCCTCAAGAACCAGAAGACCAATGCCACCCCCATTCCAACCCAACCGGCCGCAGCGGCCCGTCCGGCCCGGCGCTGATTCCATGAACCCGAACTTCATCCCGAGGGTCATCGGCGCCGCCGTCCTCGGGTTCGTGATCCTGATCGCGGCCACGGCCACGAGCTACGTGGTCGAACCCGGCACGCGCGGCCTCAAGGTCACGCTCGGCAAGACGGCCGACCAGTTCCTGCCCGAGGGCTTCGGCTTCAAGGCGCCCTTCATCACCAGCATCGTCGAGGTCAACATCCGCCAGAAGACGCAGACGGTGAGGGCCGACTGCT
>JAYUUX010000148.1:0-10085 GCA_043754645.1 Verrucomicrobiales bacterium
CGGACGCGCAGGTTGCGAATCATCTCCGGGCGGCGCAGGTCGAGATAACGATATTGGAGGCGCAGCTCTTCGTTGACCTTGCTGGCGATCTCCGGGTCATCGACCGGGAAGGGCAGGACTTCGGCGTGGTTGAGGACGGTGCAGCCCTTGACGATCACTTCCACCTGGCCGGTGGGGATCTTGTCGTTGTTGGTGCCGGCAGGACGCGCGCGCACGATGCCCGTGATCTCGATCACCGATTCGCTGTGCAGGTGCGTGGCCGCTTCGAAGACTTCCTTCGGCAGATCCGCCGGATCAAAGACCGACTGCGTGCGGCCTTCGCGGTCGCGCAGGTCGATGAAGAGGAGTCCGCCTAGGTCGCGGCGGGAATGGACCCAGCCGGTCAAGGTCACTGTCTGTCCGGCGTGTTCGGCGCGGAGCTCGTTGCAATGGTGCGTGCGTTTCATGTCGTCGTGCGGGATCTGCCCGGGCGTCCCCCGCGAAATCGAGGGCGGACTTTGGCCGTTGCGGCCGTGAATTCAAAACGAAAGTTGGCGGAGAAAACCCAGCCTCAGGGCCGGGTCATTTGACCGGAATCGCCTCCGACTGGGGCGGATTGACCGCTGCCTTGGCCCCGAACCTCGCCCGCATGTCGTCCAGCAGCGTGTAGACGACTGGGATGACGTAGAGCGTGAGGAAGGTCGACGTGAGCATGCCGCCGACGACGGCGACTCCCATCGGTCGGCGGCTCTCCGCACCGGCGCCGAAGCCGATCGCGATGGGCATGATGCCGGCGATCGTCGAGAACGCAGTCATCAAGATCGGACGCAGGCGGACGCGGCCGGCTTCTTCCATGGCCGCATGGGAGTCGACTCCTTTGCTGGTCTGTTTGTTGGCGAACTCGACCAGAAGGATCGAGTTCTTGGTCACCAGTCCGATCAGCAGAACGAGGCCGATCTGGCTGAAGAGGTTCACGTTCATGGCCGGGATCGGCGGGTAGAGCCCGATGGCACCGCCCTTATTCAGGAGCCAGAGAGCGCCGAAGGCGCCGATCATCGCGAGCGGAACGGCGAGGATCACGGTGAACGGATGGACAAGGCTCTCGAACTGCGCCGCGAGCGTCATGTAGACGATCACGAGGGCGAGCCCCAGAATCCACCAGATCTCGGATGAAGTGTCGGCGAGGTTCTTGGCGTCGCCTTCCCATGCATGCAGGACACCGGTGGGGAGTTGGGTGGCGAGCAGCGGCTGCACGGCTTTCACGGCGGTGCCGATCGGAACGGAGCCGACCGACGCCGTTATGCTGGCGGAACGGAGGCGGCCGTAGTGATTGATGCCATTGGGGGAGCCGCCCTCTGTCCGGGTGACGAGGGCGCTGAGCTGGATGAGTTCGCCCTTGGTGCTGCGGACGTAGACCCGATCCAAGTCCGACGGAGTCAGCCGTGATTCGCGTTCGAGCTGGGCGATAACCTTGTATTCCTTGCCGTCGACCTTGATGCGGCTGAGGTCCAGTCCGCCGAACAAAATCTGCGTGGTTCGTGAAATGTCCTGGATGCTCACGCCGAGGGCAGCGGCCCGGTTGCGATCGATGTTCACGCGGACTTCCGGCTTGTTGACCTCGAAGCCGACGCGGACGTTGCTGAGAAGCGGTTGGCCGAGTTCGTTGGTGAGACCGCGAAGGACATTGGCGAAGGCATTGGCAGACTTGCTAAGGACGTCGAGATCCTGGTTCTGGAGGATCAGTTCGAACGGCGAGTTATTGAAGCCGACCTCGATGGATTTGGGCAGGTTGGCGATGCCGATCCCCCCCTCGATCTCGGTGAACATCCGTTGGGCGACGCCGCCGGGGCCGTTGACGATCTCCTGGACCGTGCGCTTTCGCTCGGAGCTGTCGCTGAAGGTGACGAAGACGATTCCAAGGCTGGATTGGCCGGGTCCGCCGAAGGCCGGCGCGACCATCGCGCCGTAGCTGGAGACCTCGGGGATTTCGGAGATGATCTTCTCGGCCTTCTTCAGCTGGCGATCGGTGTATTCGCTCGTCGAACCTGTGGGCGTCACCACGAGGGCGAACAAGCGACCCTTGTCTTCCATCGGCAGGAAGTCCTGGTCCAGTCCGCGATACGCCAAAACCATCAGGCCCATCGTGGCGGCGGTCACGATCATGGCCACGAAACGGTGCGCGAGGGTCCACTTCAACGAGCGCGAGTAGGTCCGGGTGATCCAGTCCAACGTGCGTTCGAACACGCCGAAAAGTCCTGTTGGCTTCTTGTGCGAAACCGGTTTCAGCAAACGCGCGGCCATCGCGGGCGAGAGCGTCAGGGCGACAAACGCGGAGATGGCCACCGATCCCGCGACGGCGACCGCGAACTCGATGAACAGGCGCCCGGTGGAGCTCTTCTGAAAGGCCAGGGGCGCGAACACGGCGATCAGCGAGATCGTAATCGCGATGATGGCCACGCTGATTTCCTCCATGGCCATATAGGCCGCCTTCATCGGAGGGACACCCTCTTCGATGTGCCGGTAGATGGCCTCAAGCACGACGATGGCGTCATCGACGACCACGCCGATGGCCAGCACCAGCGCGAGCATGGTGAGGATGTTGATCGAGTAGCCGAGGGCATACATCAGCGCGAACGTGCCGATGATCGAAACCGGGATGGCGACCGCGGGGATAAGCGTGGCGCGGACGTTCCGGAGGAAGACGAAGATGATCAGGACAACCAACCCGAAGGCGATCGCCAACGTTTCCCACACTTCGGCGATGGACTTCTCCACGAAGGTCGAACTGTCGAAGCCGACCCACATGTCGCATCCCTCGGGAAGCGTCGGTCTGACCGCCTCCATCTCCAGCTTGATCGCCTTGGCGACGGAGACGGTGTTGGCCTGGGCCTGCTTGACGACGCCGAGGAAGATGCAGGGTTTGCCGCGCGCCCGGGCTATGGTTCGGAGATCTTCGGGGCCTTCTTCAGCCCGCCCGATGTCCCGCAGGCGCACGAGCGTGGTCCCCACGTTGCGGACGACCAACTCGTTGAACTCGGCTGCCGTCTTCAGCTCGCCCAGGGTCTGGATGGTCATCTCGCGGTCGAGGTTCTCGACGCGGCCGCTCGGCAATTCGACGTTCTGCTGGCGGAGCGCCGTCTGGACGTCGAGCACGGTCACACCCCTCGAGGCCATCTTGTTCGAATCAAGCCAGAGCCGCATGGCGTAGCGCTTCTCGCCGCCGATGGTGATCGACGAAACACCGGCCACGCTCTGGAAGCGGGGCTTGACCTGCCGGTCGGCGAGGGTCGTCAGCTCAAGAGTCGAGTAGCGGTCGCTGTTGATCGCGATCCAGATGATTGGCTGGGCGTCGGAGTCCGCCTTGGAAACGATGGGTTCCAGGATGTCCTGGGGCAGGGCGCCGCGGACGCGGGAAACGCGGTCGCGCACATCCTGCGCCGCGACGTCGATGTCGCGCGACTGGTCGAACTCGATGGAGATGCCGCTGACGCCTTCGCGGCTTTCCGATCGGAGCGTCTTGATCCCTTGGATGTTGTTGATCGCGTCCTCCAGCCGTTCGGTGATCTCGGTCTCGACCACGCGGGCGTTGGCTCCCGGGAAAACGGTCGTGACGCTGATGACCGGCGGATCGATGGCCGGGAGCTCGCGCACCGGAAGCCGGGACAGGCCGATCAGTCCGAAGAGGATCAGCGCGAGATTCATCATCGTCGCGAGGACCGGCCGTTGGATGGAGGCGCGGGAGAGGAACATGTGGGGGGAGCTGGGGTGAGAGGGTGAAAGGGGGCTAGTCCCGGTGTCCGGGTAGGAGCCAAGGCTCCGGATTGTTCTGCATGACGACGAGTTTGCCGATGACGTCGTTGTAGCGGCTGTGGAGGGCAAGGCCGCGTTCGCGGGGCAGGTAGGCGCAGCGGACTGCGTGTTCAATCCAAGTCTGGGATTCGGCTGCTTCACCTTCGGCGTCATTCAGCTTGCTGATGAATGCGGCTCGGTAGCGGCGCTTTCGCCAACCTTCCGCGATCTGGGCAGTGACGGAGCGGGATGAACGGCGGATCTGATCGATCAACGAGAACTTCTCCTCGAGCGGCCAATGACGGCTCTCCTGGAATAGCTGCGTCGAAAGATCCATGGCGATCCGATAAACCTCCAACTCCCAGTGATGGGTAATCGGACGCGACGAAGAGGAACTCTCGTTCAACTCGTAGGACGCGTATGGATCTTCGAGGTTCATTTTGATTCTCCCTTTCGCCTCAGCTCACGTTCTCCCTTTCTCAAAAAGAATACGCCGCGTCGTTGGTTGAGAGCCGCACCGGGGCGCCGGGCCTGAGCTTCTGGGTTCCTTCAACGACGACCATTTCGCCGGGGGAAAGTCCGCTGAGGACTTCGGCGCGGCCGGCGATCCGGATGCCGATCTTCACCGGCTTCATCACGGCGGTTCCGTTCGTCGTGATCGCGAAGACCATGGTGACGTCGGCGTTGTTGACGATCGCCGGCTCTGGAATCAGGAGCGCCATTTCGCGGAGCTGCAGCGAGAGATCGAGGTTTGCGAACATGCCGCCGCGGAGTTTGCCGTCACGGTTCTCGATGCGCGCCTTGATCAGCGCGGTCCGTGTCGTTGTCTCGAGCTGCGGTGAGATGAAGAACACTTCGCCGGTGAACTGGTCCTTGGGAAAGGCCGCCACCTTGAACGCGATCTTCTGCCCGTTCTTCAGCTGGCCGAGGTAACGCTCCGGGACGTTCACCTCGACTTTGACGGTGTCGATGTCGACCACGGTCGTGAGCGGCGTGGCGCGGCTGATGACCTGTCCCGGGCTGATCATTCGGGCCGTGGCGATGCCGCCGAACGGGGCGGTGATCCTGGCGTTCCGAAGCTCGCGCCGGCGCAGGTCGACTCCGGCTTCGTTAGACGCGTAGACCGCGGAGGACTGGTCGTATTCCTGCTGGGAGATCAGCTTGTCCGCAAACAACTGCTTGGTGCGGTCAAAGGTAGTGCGGGCGAGTTTGAGATTCGCTTCGGCCTCGGCCAACTGGGCGACAAACCGGGTCTGGTCGAGGGCTGCCAGAAGCTGGTCCTTCTCGACGCGGCCCCCTTCCTCGAAGTTTATCGTGGTGACCAGTCCGTCGACCTCCGACTTGATGTCGACCATCTCGTTCGGGGCGATGGAGCCGACGAGCGAGATGCTTTCGGAGACCGGCCGCTGGGTGGCCGGGACGGCGACGACCTGCACCTCCATGCCGCCCCCGCCTTTTGCGACGGACGGGGCTTCTTGCTTCTTGCTGCAGCCGGCCAGCGTGATCGAAAGGATGACCGCTGCGGCTAGGGTTCTTGGTCCAAGGAACATTCCCCAGACTCAATCCGGCGGGACTCGACGGCGCAAGCCCGCAGGACGGTCGAGTCGCGTCAACCGGCCTAGATGCCGACACGAACCTCCTTGGATGGCGTCGCCGTGCCGGCCCGGCGACCGGAAAGATCGGATCGCGGAGTCGCGTCAATGCGTAGGCCTAAGCAGGAACATCCGTGTCGGAGCTTGGGCGCAGTCGGCTTAGAAGCCCCTTCAAGGCGCGCAGGTGGTCCATGGTCCTGGGGCTGAGGGAGAGGGAATGTTTGGCGCGGGCGAGACCCATGAGAACGGCGAAGGTCCCCTCCTTGTCCGCCACCGGCAGCAGGATCAGGCCGCCTTTGGCATGGGGTTTCAGCCAATCGGGAATGAACGGCTGGATGGCGTTGTCGTTCGGGTTCTGGATGATGACGTCCTGGGCCCTCGTGACGCAGACGGTGAAGATCGTCTTGTTGGCGCGGTCGATTAGGCCATGGGCCCGGAGAGTCTCGGCCTGGTGGCCGAACCCGTATTCCGCCTGGAAGGCCGGGGAACCGGTCGGCTGGATGAGGAGCAGCGTGTCGTCCAACTCGAGGGCCCGGCATAAAAGCCGCGTGGCCTCCTTCCAGATTGCGTCGCGATCAGCCGCCGGGGCGTTGATGGCCGAGGTGAGTTCCTGGAGGCCGACGCGGAGGGAGCGTTCCGCGTCAAGGCCGCAGGTGAAGGTGTCGTTGACCGGGCCGAGTTTCCTCTTCGCGAGCGGCGTGGCCGTCGGCTGCAGGACGAACGGCCGGTCTTCGAGGAAGGCCTCGATATTGGCCACGATCCGGTGTGAAAAGAGCGGGCTGGCGAGCTGGCGCTTGTAGGAATCCACCTTGACCATCGTGGCCCCAAGGATCGCCTTCACGTCGTCGCGGGTATATCTGAGGATCCGTCCATACCGCTCCATCAACGCGCCGTAGTCCTTGGCGAACTGCTCCTGGCTGTTCAGGCGCGACAGCGTTTCGCAGAACTTCGCGGTGAAATCGATGAGCATCAGCTGCTGGTCGTCACGCGACAGCTCCTCCGCGGTGAAGCTGGACTCGGGAACGGCGGCGATGAAGCGGAGCAGGGTCTGCGGCAGCTTGGCGCGGCGGAGGATGTCCTTCGAGATCTCGAGCGAGGTCATCCCGAAGATCCAGCGGATGGCCGGCTCGAAACCCTTTGTCTCGCCGAACTTCATGGCTTCGCGGTATTCCTCGGGGAAGAAAGACGAGAGGAGCAGACGCCCGTAGTTGCGCAGGGCGGCGCAGACAAAGGTGTGCTCGGGGTTGTGGGACTTGCGGTTCTCCATGATCGCCTCCGACATCAGGGCGCTGATCAGCGTGATGCAGGCGACTTCGTCGAAGTCGTCCGGACTGAACCGGCGGTTGGCGTTCTTCAGCAGGAGCAGGGCGACGGCGATGTTCCTCACACGGAGGTAGCCGACGCTGGAGATCGCCTGGCTGATCGTGTTGATGTCCCCGCCGTCCGGATTGTAGGCCACCGAGCAGGCGACCTTGATGATCTTCGTGGTCAGCGTCAGGTCGCGGGAGATGATCCTCCCGACCTGGTGGACGGAGATGGAGTCGACGTTGAGCGACAATTCCCGGATCAGCTCAAGCACCTGGGTGATCGATGCGGTTTCGCTGGCCTTCAGTCCCTGGTCGATGCGCACGAGTGTCCGCTCGTAGAGCGCCGCCCGCGCAATCGCCTCCTTCTCCTCCAGCCAGGTCGGCACGGGCGGGACAGGGGGCGAATCCGCGGAAGCCCCGGCGGGGCCGGGCACAGCGGCCGGGGCGGATTCATGGGGAGCGGAAGACATTGTGCGTCGGGTAGTCCATCGGCTCCATGGCAGTTGGGCTTAACGGGTTGAAGACCCCGGGTTGCCGCGGCAAGCGGACGTGACATGCCGCCTCCGATCGTGGGTGTCCGTGCGGGCTTCCCGCCAAAGCGACGGCTACTTCGCCGGGGCGTGGGGGTCCGTCTTCGGGCGAAGGCCCGCGAGAAGGGTCTTCAGAGTCCTGAGGTGCTCCATCGCCTTCGGACTGAGGGCGAGGGAGTGTTTGGCGCGCGCCAGCCCCATCAGGATCGCGAACGTGCCTTCCTGGTCGCCGATCGGCAGGAGGATGATCCCACCCATCGCATAGGGCTTCAGCCAGCCCGGGATGAACGGCTGGATCGCCTGGTCGTTCGGGTTCTGGATGACCACGTCCTGGGCCCTGGTGAGGGCCACGGTGAAGATGCTTTTGGTCGACGGATCGAGGATGGCGTTGGGACGGATCGCGGCGACCTGGTGGCCGAAACCGTATTCCGCCTGGAATGCCGGTGAGCACGGCGGCTGGACCAGCAGGAGCGTGTCGTCCAGTTCGAGCGCGCGGGAGAGGAGCCGGGTCACCTGCTCCCAGGCAACGGCGTGGTCCGGGTGCCTCGCGAGAACGACCGGCTCAAGCTCCTTGAGCCCGAGGCGGAGCAGACGCTCGGCGTTCTGGCCGCACGCGAAACCGGGGTTGACCGGAGCCCGTTTGGATTCGCCCGCGCGGTTGGTCGACGGCTGCAGGGTGAGGGGCTGCTGCTCGATGTGGGCGCGGATGTTGGTGACGATGCGGTTGGAAAAAAGCGGACTGGCGAGCTGGCGCTTGTAGGAATCCACCTTGGAAAGCGTTTCCTGGAGCAGGAGCAGCATGTCCTCCTTCGTGTAATGGAGGGACTTGCCGTAACGCTCCATGAGTTCGCGGTAGCCGGACTGGAAGTGCTCCTGCGTTTTAAGGCGGGAGAGCAGCTCGCACAGCTTCACCGAGAAATCGACCAGCATGAGCTGCTGGTCGTCCCGCGAAAGTTGTTCCGCCGAAAACCGGCTTTCAGGAATAGCCTCGATGAAACGGAGCAGCGCCGGGGGCAGGCCAGCGCGCTGGAGGAGTTCCCGGGCGATGTCGAGCGCCGACACCCCGAACGCCTTGCGGAGGGCGACTTCGTAGCCTTCGGTTTCGCCGGCCGTCATGGCCGCGCCGTATTCGTCTGGAAAGAACGATGCGAGAAGCAGTCGGCCGTAGCTACGCAGCGCGGCCGCGACGAACGCGTGTTCCGGATTATGGGACCTGCGCGTCTCCATGATCGTCTCGGACATCAGGGCGCTGGTCAGCGTGATGCAGGCGATCTCGTCGAAATCGTCGGTGCTCCATCGGCGGTTCGCGTTCTGCAGGAGCAGCAGGGAGATCGCCATGTTCCGCACGCGGTTGTAGCCGACTGTCGCGATGGCTTGGTTGATCGTCGTGATCTCCGCCCCGTCGGGATTGTAACCCACGGTGCACGCGATCTTGATCAGCTTGGTGGTGGTGGTGAGATCACGGGACAGTATCTCTCCGACCTGATGGACCGACAGCGATTCCACCTTCACCGCCATCTCCCGGATCAACTCTACTACCTGGGTGATCGAGGCGGTTTCCTGGCTGCGCAATCCCTCTTCGATGCCCCTGAAAGTCTTCCGGACCAGCGCGCTGCGCTCGCTCTCTTCAGCGCCCACAACAGCGGGAACGCTCTCAGCAGCGGGAGTAGTCTCCTCGGAGGCGGTGGACTCCGGAGCGGGTTCTTGGACGGTGGCTGGCATCTGCTTCAGCCGGGTGATCGGTCCAACCCGGCCCGCCCTTGAAGGAAAGATGCCATCCGGTGCCGGATCAGAACCGGACCGTGACTCCGACAAAGGGATTCAAATCCTCGGCCGACCGGGTGATTCCGATGTTGATCCCGGCGTCGAACTGGATGTCCTCCGTGAGGCCGTAGGTCAGACCCATATCCACCGTTCCGATCCAAGGGACGCCGGGTTCGCCGCTCACCAGGGACCAGAACTCGATGTATCCGCCGAGCTTCCCGAAGATGTCCCGGCTGAAGGTGAGGCTGTTGACGAACTCGGCATGGTAGTCCGTGTCGGTCGAGTTCTGGATGAAATCGATTTCGGTCATGACGCCGAAGCTCCAGCCGCCCGGAAGGCTTCCGTTCAACGGAATGATCAGGCCCGCTTCAACGGCATTGTTCCCGAGGTTGTCCTGGTTCGACGGAAACTTGGCCCACGGCATCAGGGCAAGCGCGGTATCGCCTTCGTCGTTGCCCCATACGTTGTATTTGAGGCGGGTGGTGACATCCCCGAATCCGCGCTGCTTCAACACCGTGCCGGCGATCCGGTCGTGGGTCCGGACGTGGTTGTAGGAATCGACGACCACCTGCAGGTCGGCCCGATTGCAGAGTCCGAGCTTGAAGTTGATCGCGGCGAAAGCCCAGGCGTCGACGCGGACATCGGATCCACCCGCCGTGTCGTGATCGCGGCTGTAGCTCACGAGATCGCTCTCGAACTGGATATGGCCGGCATCGACGGTGTAGGCCGACTCGGTCTTGTCCGGCCGGTCGGTGGACAAGTCCCGCATCAGGTTCCGGGGGGTCGGGTTGAAAAGATGGAACGAGCTCTTGTCCGTGGCCGCATCAGCCCCTGCGGCAGACGGCGGACCCATTACAAGCGGCGCCGTCATCAGGCATACGATCGCGGTTACACTGTGGCTTGGGCGGACCCGTCGAATGTCCGCCTGCTTCCGAGGCGCATTGTTTTGCAGAATCATGCCGAGATATATTCATGCAAATCAAAGTTAGCCAAGCCTAACTTTAGGATCCGTCCATATGACTAGTGGGACGGGTTTGGACAGGCCTCGTCAGGCAACCACGCCCTTGAAAGCCGGATCGCCGAGGCCCTTCAACTCGCCGGTGCTGTCCGCGAAGTGGTCCACC
>JAYUUX010000149.1:0-3956 GCA_043754645.1 Verrucomicrobiales bacterium
GTCTCGGGCGCGGCCTACGTGTTCGCGCGCACCGGCACCGCCTGGACGCAGCAGGCCTATCTCAAGGCCAGCAACACAGGGACGGGCGACCAGTTCGGCGGCTCCGTGGCCGTGTCCGGAGAAACGGTCGTGGTCGGAGCACTCGGCGAGGACAGCAACGCCACCGGCGTGGACGGCAACCAGACGGACGATTCATCCCCCGACTCCGGCGCGGCCTATGTCTTCACGCGCAACGGCACCGCCTGGACGCAGCAGGCCTATCTTAAGGCGAGCAACACCGGGGCCGGTGACGTTTTCGGGATTTCCGTAGGAGTTTCGGGAAATGCGGTCGTGGTCGGAGCACTCGGGGAGGACAGCAACGCCACCGGCGTGGACGGCGACCAGGTCAACGATTTGGCAGCGGTCTCGGGCGCGGCCTACGTGTTCGCGCGCACCGGCACCGCCTGGACGCAGCAGGCCTATCTCAAGGCCAGCAACACCGGGGAGGATGACCGCTTCGGCTATTCCGTGGCCGTGTCGGGAGACACGGTGGTGGCCGGTGCCCACAGGGAGGACAGCAACGCCGTTGGGGTGGGCGGCAATCAGGCGGACGACAGCGCCAGCGGGTCCGGGGCGGCCTACGTGTTCACCGGACTCGGCCCCATGATGCCCCCGGTGATCGACCGGCAAAGCCTCACCGTGCTGGGCAACGGGGCGTTCCAGTTCGCGTTCACCAACAAGGACAACATCGCCTACAACGTGCTGGCCACGACCAATGTCAGCCTGCCCTCGACCCACTGGACGGTTCTGGGCACCGCGACGAACGCCGGGGGCGGCATCTACCAGTTCACCGATCCGGGTGCGACCAACCATCCCCGGCGCTTCTACCAATTGCGCGGGCAGTGAGTGCGGGCATCGAGGCATCCCTCCCTGCCCGGCCTACGGGGCGCGCCATCAATGCCTTGCTCAAGGCCCATGGGGCCGTCCTGTCTATAGAATCTCGGCAACCACAAACACACCAAGCTCCGTAGCTGCGGCCTGGCTGGGCCGCTCCTACGGAGCTTGGGTTTACGAGTTGTTGGGATTCTATAAACAGGCGGCTCCGCGGGAGCCGGTGAAATAGACAGTCGCGACGCGACTTCGGGCTTCCTTCGCGCTTTGGCCTTCGACCTTCGTCCTTACTTGGAGGTGTTCACCCAGGCGATGGAGTTCTTCAGGAGGTTCTTGTAGGCGTCGAGGTCGTGGGCGCGGGCGTCGTGGCCGAGCGTGATGACGACGATGCGGGCCTTGGGATGTTTCACGACGTAGACGCTCGGGTAGGTCTTGTTCTTGGCGGACGAATGGGCCTCGGCGAGCGATTCGATGGGCGTGCCCTTGGCGTCGGGTTCGATGTAGTAGAGCTCGTCGACGAGGCTGAAGGATGCGGGAACGCCCTTCATCACGGGATGCGCGGTGTTGGTCACCTTGACCTCGAACTCGCCGAGCCGGTCGTGGCCGCGCGAGCCGCCGCCGACGATCTCGCGGTTGAACTCGGGCCAGCCCGGCTGGTTATACCACGCACCGGCGTGGACGATGACCAGACCCTTGCCGGCGGCAAGGTGGTCGAGGATGGACTGCTTCTCGGCGGGGTCCTTGACCTCCTTGTTCGTGTTGTATTGGAGGACGTCGGCCGCCTTCATGTTCGCGGCCATGTCGGCGAAGTTCTCGGTGTAGTTCACCGAGGCGAAGCCGCCTTCTTCGAGGGTCTTCTTGTCCGCGAGGTTGAAGAAGCGGTTGAAGTCGTGCGACGAACCGCCGCCCACGACGAGGGTCTTGATGCCCTTGCTCCATTCGAAGACGCGCGCAGCCGGCTTGGCGGCGGGCGCCTCGGACTTGGCGGTGGATTTCTCCGTGTCGGCGGTGACGGCGAAGAAGAGCGGCGCCACGGCGTTGTTGAAGCTCGCGATGGACAGTTTCTCGATCACGGCGGTGCCCTGGACGGGCTTGCTGAACCAGCGGATCTGGCCACGGCCACGGGTCCAGTTCTCAAGCGCCTTGGAACCCGGCACGTCGAACTTGCCGTTGTAGTCCGCGACTTCCACGCCGTTCTTCAGTGTGATGACTTCGGTGGCGCCGCCGACGAAGTGGATGGTGACCTTGGCGGCGTTCGCGTCGGGATTGAGCGGATGTCCCCAACCGGCCACGCCCCCGAGGAAGTGCAGCTGCGCGGCGGCGATGCCGACGGGGATCTCGACCGTTTGCGGCACGCTCTGGCGGGACCAGGAACCGGGCGCACCGCCCTTGAGCACGATGACGTTGGCCACGGCCTTGTCGGGGCTCAGGACGTCGAAAGGCACGTCGCCGGCCTTCAGCAGGCCATACTTGCGGAAGGCCACGGTGTCGTCGCGGTTGTCGGGCGTGATGAAAAGTCCGCGGCTGGTGTTCGCGGTAAACGCCTTCGACAGGTCGAGGACGCGGAAGCGGCTTTCGTCCGCGCAGAGGTAGGTCAACAGGTCGCGCATGCCCTCGGCGCCGAGCTGCTCAAAGCCTTCGGGCATGAGCGAACGGCCGGAGCTGGAGCGCGACTTGATGTTGGTGACGCGGATCGTGTAGTCGCCGGCCGCGTTGCGCAGGACGACTTCGTTGGCGTTCTCCCGTTCGATGACGCCGTCGTAGGACTGGTCGTCCTTGGTCTCGATGACGGCGGAGACGAAGTTGGGTTCGACCAGGCGGTTCGGATCGACGATGTGGACAAGGAGGTCGGCGGCGCCGTGGGCGCCCATGCCCGTCAGGCTCGGGGCGAGATTGCGGCCTTCGTCCTTGAAGACGTGGCAGGCGGCGCACTGGGCGGTGAAGAGTTTTTTGCCGTTGGCCACGTTGCCGGCCTTGATGACCTCGGGGGCGAGCTTCGCGATGATGGCGTCCTTCTCCTTGGCTTCGGGACCCTTCAAATCATCGATGACCTGGCTGGCGCGTTTGGCGACGGCGAGATCGGGATGGGTCCGAAGGCGATGCTGCCGGGCGGGCCCGAGCTTCATCACGTCGACCTTCTTCTGCGCGAGCAGCTCGGTGAGGGCCGAGGTGGATTCGGCCCGCTTCAGGATCTGGGCGAAGGCGGGCTCGATGAGTTCGGTCGGCAGTCCGGCGAACTTCGCGACGATCACGGCGGCGGTGTCGGGATTGGCGCCGAGCACGTCGATGACGCGGCGTTGCAGGGCGAGGCTGGCTTCGCCGCCGATCAAACCGGAGACGGCGGGAACGATCGTCGCATCGAGACGGCGGACGCCGACGAGGTTGGCGGCGATCTGGCCGCGCGTGTCGTCGCCGAGGGACTTGTCGGCGAGCTGGGCTTCGGCGCGGGTGATGGCGGGCTTCACTGCGTCACCGAGCTTGCCGGCGGAGTCCCAACGGGCGACGAGCGGCAACACGGAACCGGCGGTGCCTTGGGACGCGAGAAGCGCCTTGAGCGAAGCTTCAACCGAAGCGTTCCAGGCAGGAACGACGCTGGCGGTGAGCGCGGCGGCGAAGGCATCGAGCGCGACACGCTTCAACGCATCCACCGAGGCCGGAGCGGCGGCGAGTGCGGCGGCGAAGCGAGCGGCAACCTGGCCGTCCTGCTTGTTCGCGGCGAGCTTCGCGAGATGGGGCACGAAACCCGCGAGGTTGGCGGCATCCTTCGAGGCGAGCGCCGCTTCGACAAACATCACCGGATCAACTGACGCGGCGCCGACGGCGGCGGACTGCATGAAGGGCGTGTTCAACGTGGGCCAAGCCGCGATGACGGCTTCGGCGTTCTCGCGACTGGCGGGCTGGGAGCCGAGGGCCATCAGGGCGTTGATGCGCACGCGATCGTCGGAGTCCTTGAGCTGGGCCCGGAGCGAACCCGTGGCCGCGTTGCCGAGCGATTCGCGTTCGGCGGCGAGCTTGCCCGCGTTTTTGCGGATGGCCGGATCGGCGTCCTTGAGCGCGGCGACGAGGAGGGGTTCACCGAGTTTGCC
>JAYUUX010000150.1:0-4753 GCA_043754645.1 Verrucomicrobiales bacterium
TTGATGGGATCGAGGCTCGTCTTGAACGGGCGGAACTCGCCCAGCACCCAGACCGCGTCCCGGCAGTCCGCAAGGCTCACGCGGACTTTTGTCTGGTGCCACAAGGCGGCCACGACTTCGTAGGGCCGGAGCTTGCTCGACAACGTGGAGAACAGATTCGCGAGCGTGCGGTCCTCGCCCGAGTAACAGTCCCATATCGCGGCGGTGGCCGGTTCGCGGTTCAACAAAGCCCGCGTCCGTTCCGGCCAACGGAACGCGAGCAACAGGTCCCGCAATGTCCAGCAACCCGGTGTCAGCCGTTGAAAACCTTCGACGACGGAAGACACCAAATGACGCGCCGCCTCGCTCCAGAACGGTTGGCCCGCGTTCTCCATGGGGATAAGGGAAGAAGCCAGCTGGAACGCGTCGGCCGGGGACACGATGTCCGCCGCGATGTTCCAGGCCACCGAACGCTGGTCGAACGGATGCAGGAGGTGCACCGGGCGATTGAGGGCGCAGAGGACCGGATACAGTTCCGCCTTGGCGTCGTAGACCAGCACACGATGGCCTGAACCGGGTGCGATGGTGGCCACGGCGTCCTGCATGAGGCGGCGGATGCAGAGCGTCTTGCCCGAACCCGTGCTCCCGAGGACAAGAAAATGGTGCGAGGCCTCCGAGTCCGGCAACCGCGTGCCCGCCCAGTGTAACGTGCCGTCGTTCTCCATCTTTTCCGTGGTGGGAGCGCGCCGTCCGCCTCCGTGCGACACCGTCTCCGACGCGGTGCGGCGCGCTCCTCCGACGACGGCGAGGACGACGACCAAAGCAATCACTCCGGGATCGAGGGAGAACAAAAAACCGAACCCTTGCAGCAAGGCCGACCCATGCAGCAGAGCCAATAGCAGGCAGACTCCACGCAATATCCTCAAAGCAACGGAGGAGCCCCACCACAGGCGGACGAAGCCCGCGCCCGAGGCGAGGCAGAGCCAGAAGTGGAGGATGAGAAAGAACCGGTCCATGGGAACTCCCAGGATTCCCATACCACGTCGGGACCGGTCTGCGCCATCCGTCTTCTCACCGCGACCGCGAGGACGAGTCCTTCGACTTCGAGGAGTTGGAGTTCTCCGGCCCCGTGCCTTGGCTCTTCTCCTTCATGTCTGTGGCGAGGGTCTGGGCGCGGGAGAACCCCATGTTCTTGGCGATCTCGCCGAGTTCGTCCCCGGCGGTGTCGTGGGTCATGAAGAGCTTGGTCATGGTCGTGGCGCGCGACACCTGGACGTAGGCCAGTTCCCGGTTCTCATGGTTTTCCTGCACGAGGACGAAGGCCTTGTCCACCGTCATGCCCTGCGCCTTGTGCGTGGTCATGGCGTAGGCCAGGTCGAAGTCCTGGTAGTTGCGGGTGGAAAAGCAGATCTCCTTGCCGCCGTCGATCTTCACGGTGACCCGGCGGTGCCAGAGATGCGGCTCCGCCCGCCGGATGTTCTTGATCGTGCCCGTCGTGCCGTTCTTCACCCCCATGGTGCGGCTGTTCTTCAGGAAGATCATCCGGTCGCCCACGTGGTAGTCCGTCTTTTCGAACGAGAACCCGCCCTTGTGGATCTCGCTCCGGCGAAGCCTCTCCTCCTGCGCCAGCGTGTTCAGCTTGCGCGCCTCGGCGGTGGTCCCGGTCAGGATGACATTGGCGGGGCGAACAGTGTGTTCGCCCCATTCCTTGATGAGCGCCGAGCGCACGTCGTGCATCGTGTCCTTGAGCACGACGTGGCCGCGTTCGGCCAGCTCGCGCAGTCCGGCAAGCGGCTCGCCGCCGGCGAACAGGTGGACCATGTCGCGGGCCCACGGTTCGACCTGGCGCCGGATCTCCGACAGGACGGCGCGCCCGATCCGTTGGCCGAGCGACTCGAAAAACCCGCCCGCGTCAATGGAGGGCAGTTGCCCCGAGTCCCCGGTGAACACGAGTTTGGTTCCGCATTCCTTAATCCGTTTGATGATCCATGCCATGTCCTTCGTCCCGATCATCGAAGCCTCGTCCAGGACGAGCACGGTTTTCGGTCCCAGCTCGAACTTCGCGGGCGGAACCACGCCCGTGGGCCTGGGATCTCCGAGGACGAGTTTGCCCATGAACGAGTCCTTCACCGGCATGTTGGCGACCAGCGGGCCGCCGTGGAGGGCGCGGTCGAGGTCGATGATCTTCGCCTCCTCGCGCGGTTCTGCGCTGCGGTAGGTCGCGCCGCCGAGCACCTGTTTGCCGACGAACGAGTCCGCCACGGGGATATTGTCCACCAGCCGGCCGCCATGCCAGTAGCGCCCGAAGTCGATGCCTTTGGGTTTATTGAGGGCGATCTTGAGCCACGCGATGGTCTCGCTGGGGATGCCCGAGGAGGCCTGGAGTCCGTCGGCCGCCTTGCCGGAGATGGTGCCGCCGATGACGGTGTAGCCCTGCGCCTCCCAGATCTCGCGGGCGTTCTTGAGCATCGTCGATTTTCCCGTGCCCGCCAGACCGTCCACCACTTTGACCAGGCCCGGCGTGGCGGTGATGTGCCTGACCGCGTCGATCTGCTCCTTGCTTAGATCCTTTCCCGCGAGATGCCGCGCCACCCGCTTTTCCGGGACCATGAGCTTCTCGTCGTGGCGCAGGCCGTTGACCTCGTTGATCAGCTCCTTCTCGAGCGCGAGCAGTTCCTTCGTCGAATAGCGGTGCTCGTTCCGGTGGCGTCCGAGATCGACCAGTTCGCCGAGCGCCGCATTGGCCTCGGCCAGGAGCTGCGGCGCGCTGCGGGCTCCGGCCTGGTTGAGGTCGCACAGGGCGCGGAGCAGGTCGCGTTCGGCGAAGTGGCTCCGTTTGTCGATGATGTGCTCCACCGCGTCCTGGGCGCGTTCGCGCGGAACGCTGAGGTCGTGCACGTATTCCGGCAGACGGAACTTCATGTCGCGGCCGATGCCTTCCCAGTCCGCGAAGAGCTTTTCGCGCGACACGGTCTTCTTGTCCGGACGCGAGGAGAGGGCCGCGATCTCGGCGACGCGCGCGTTCTCCTCGCCGTATTGGGCCATCGCCTGCTTCACCTGCTCGCGGCGTTTGGAGAAGAAGTCGATGATCGCCTGCGGGACGCATTTGATCTCGAACCAGGTTCCCTTTCGTTCGAGGTCGAGCAGCGGGAGACGCTGCCGGATCTCGTAGGCGAGGTGCGCCCGGTAGAGAGATCCAGCGGCCATTTTGTGCCGGAAGAACTCGTGGATCGTCAGCACGCCCGTTTCGAGCGCAAAGGCGACGTTCGCCAGAAGGCAGTGCGAATGCAGCTGCGGGTCGTTGGCGCGGCTGCTTCCGTGGTTGAAGATGGCGAAGAGCACGTCGGCCTTGTCGCGGGTCTTGTTCAGCTGGCCGCACTTGTCCTCCAGATAGTCGAGCGCGTGGCGGACGGCCACGTCGTGGGCCGCCTGGAGCTCGGCGCGGACTTTCGGCTGGGTGCCCCAGACGACGGAGACGCTTTTGGGCGCGGAGAAGGTCAGGTCCCAGCCGCACTGGCGATGCTCGCTCCCGGCATTGCGGACCAGCCGTTGCCAACTGTCGGGTGAGTAGCCGGTGAACAACGACTTCAGGACGACCGGATCGACCTCGCCCTTCAACCCGAGATGGTCGGCGCCGCCGCCATACCAGACGCCGGGCGGTTCGCCGCCTTCGAGGTAGTAGTCCGCGCTGCAGAGGTCGAGGTAGTAGTCGATCCCTTCGGCGCCTTTGATGGGTTTGCTGATGGAGAGCATGGGTTAAATCCGGGGGTTGGGTTGGGGGAAAAACTGCGAACCACGAATGGACACGAATGCACACGAATCAAAACCAGCAGTGATGGACTCCCGGTTCACATGGCGCGTGCGGGGTTCGAGCTTCCGGCATTCGTGTGCATTCGTGTCCATTCGTGGTGTCCCCTTTCAGGTTTCGTCGGGAAGGTATTTGTCGGCCCAGCGTTTGGCCTCTTCGGGCGAGGCTTTGCCGGTCAGGTGGAGTAGGGTCTGCGCCATCAGACGGAGTTCGCGGCGGAGTGCCCGCAGCTGGTTGGCGGTTTCGGCGAGGCGTCCGTCGATGCGGGCTTCAAGGGCCTCCTCGTAGAGCCCGCGCGTGACGAGGTCGCGCGCCTTCAGGTTGGCGGACTCGTCCCCGGCCAGCCGAACCAGGTCGCGGTAGTAGCCGGGTTCGAGCCGGAAATTGACCGCCGGTTGTCTTCTGCTCATGGCCTTCCCCTCCATCTCCTGTTTCCCCCATCCGGAGGATTATCGAAAGGGGGTATCTTTCGTCGCGGCCACCGTCTCCGGATGCGGAGCGCTTTGGCGAACACCTCGGAGTTGGTCAGCCACCAGTGCGTCGTCCGGAGGAAGCGGACGAGTTGTCTGGCGGCCTTCACGTCGCCTCCGTTGACGTGGAGAATGCGCCGGGCGATGCGGTCGTCCGCGGCCTTCGACAGCTGTCGTGGCCGGGTGAACCGGCCGCGTATAATGATTACGGCCACTTGGGTTATCGTTCGGTTGATCATGGTCTGCCGCCGGTAAACCGGCTTTTACGGGTTGGGTTCAAGGGGTTGAGGCTGTTCCAAAGTGTTCGCGGTCCACCGCGAACACATCGGGTGTGCCGTCCTGTCTTCTGCTGTCGTGATGAGTGTTGGAGGTTGGAAATATTCGGCGACGATCGAGGCCGCGAGGAGCGACGCATCAGGTGGTGGGGCGACTCTGTTCCGAGCATGATCGCTCTCTCTGGCTGCTCCGTGTCGGGATGAGTCATGGGTTGTCGAGG
>JAYUUX010000151.1:0-3366 GCA_043754645.1 Verrucomicrobiales bacterium
GCACCGAAGGCGAAGATCGTGGACCCGTCGGTCAAGGGCGAGGAGATCGCCCAATTGACCTTCGCGCCCAATGTGCCGCCGCCCATCACGCGCAAGCACGCCACCAAGGTGATCGTGAACCTCGAAGTGAAGGAGGTCGTGAAGAAGATCGCCGACGGCGTGGAGTATCTCTTCTGGACCTTCGGCGGCGAAGTGCCCGGCAAGTTCATCCGCGTGCGCGAGGGGGATCACGTGGAGTTCCACCTGATGAACCATCCGAGCAGCAAGATGCCGCACAACATCGACCTCCACGCCGTCACCGGACCCGGCGGCGGCGCGGCCAGTTCGTTCACGGCGCCCGGCCATGAATCCCAGTTCTCCTTCAAGGCGCTCAACCCCGGCCTCTACGTCTACCACTGCGCGACCGCGCCCGTCGGCATGCACGTGGCCAACGGCATGTATGGCCTGATCCTCGTGGAACCGAAGGAGGGCCTGCCGCCCGTCGACAGGGAGTTCTACGTGATGCAGGGCGACTTCTACACCACCGGCAAGTTCGGCGAGGAAGGCCTGCAGCCGTTCGACCAGAACAAGGCGATCGACGAGCGGCCGACCTACGTGCTCTTCAACGGTTCCGTTGGCGCGCTCGTCGGCGACAAGGCGCTCAAGGCCAAGGTCGGCGAGCGCGTGCGGATGTTCGTCGGGAACGGCGGGCCCAACCTCGTCTCGTCGTTCCACGTCATCGGCGAGATCTTCGACAACGTCTACCTGGAGGGCGGCATCCTCGCGTCCCAGAAGCAGGTCCAGACCACGCTCGTGCCGGCGGGCGGCTCGACCATCGTCGACTTCAAGCTCGATGTCCCGGGGACGTTCATCCTCGTCGACCACTCGATCTTCCGCGCGTTCAACAAGGGCGCTCTGGGCATGCTCAAGGTGGACGGCCCGTCCGACCTGATCGTCTATTCGGGCAAGGAAGTGGACGCCGTCTACCTCGGCCAGCAGGCGGAGGCCGGCTCCGAGGCGGAGAAGAAGGTCCAGTCGCTGCAGGCCCAGATGAAGGAAGTGATCAACGCCGATCCGAAGATCGCCACGCTCTCCAAGGAGATCCAGTTGGAGAAGGGCAAGCAGGTCTACATGCAGACATGCTTCGTCTGCCACCAGATCACGGGCGAAGGCATCGCCGGCCAGATCCCGCCGCTCGGCAAGTCGGACTACCTCATGGCCGACAAGGACCGCTCCATCCGCACCATCCTCCACGGCATGACCGGCGAAGTGGTGGTCAACGGGAAGAAATACAACGGCGTCATGATCCCCCACAACCACATGCCCGACGACCAGATTGCCAACGTGCTGACCTACGTGCGCAACAGCTTCGGCAATTCCGGCGACAACGTGACCGTGGAACAGGTCCGACGGGTGCGCAGCGAAGCCCCGCCGGTGCAAGCCAAGGGCGGCGAGTTCGAGTGAGGCGACCCGTGTGAATGCCCGGCCCTTCATCGCGATCCTGCTCCTGGGGTGCGCGGCCCTCGCCGCCGCCCAGGGGTGGAATCCTGTTCCCGCGGACATGGCACCGGTTCCCGCCGGCATCTACCGCCCGCTCTTCCGTGCCGACAACGATCCCGCCGAGGTCTCGGTGCGCGCGTTCCTCCTGGAGAAGACGCCGGTGACCAACAGCGACTTCCTCGAATTCGTCCGGGCCAATCCGCGCTGGCGACGTTCGCAGGTGAAACGCCTCTTCGCCGACACGGGCTACCTGCAGCATTGGACCAGCGATCTCGAACTCGGAACCAATTCCCACTCCGCCCGTCAGCCGGTCACGAGCGTTTCGTGGTTCGCCGCCAAGGCCTACGCCGCATGGAAAGGCCGGCGCCTGCCCACGACCGCCGAATGGGAACTGGCCGCGTCGGCGGGATTCACCAACGCCATCGGCACCAACGACGTCGCCTTCACCCGTGCCGTCGCGCGGTGGTATGGCACGCCTTCGCCGGCCGCGCTTCCGGTGGTCGCATCGGGCCCGCAAAGCTTCCATGGCGTCCACGATCTCCACGGGCTCGTCTGGGAATGGACCGGAGACTTCAACTCCGCGCTCATGACCGGCGATGCGCGCGGCGACACCGGGATCGAACGCCAACTCTTCTGCGGCGCCGGTTCGCAAGGAGCCCGTGACCGCAGCGACTTTCCCGCCTTCATGCGCGCCGGTTTCCGTAGCAGCCTGAAGGCCGGCTACACCGTCTCCAACCTCGGCTTCCGCTGCGCCCGCGATCCATGAAACTGATGCTTCCCATCTTTACCGCGGGCCTGCTCGGGCTCGCCGCATGTTCCGCCGTCCGCACGCCGACGGAGACCGAGCCGCCGTGCTGTCGGAAGACGCTCCCCACGTCGGCCCCGACGGACAAGTCCCTTTACCAACTGGAGTCAGTTTGGAAGTCGGATGTCGGACGCGCCGTGCCGCTCGGCGTGCTCCGCGGACGGCCCCAGGTCATGGCCCTGTTCTTCAGCCATTGCGAATTCGCCTGCCCGATCCTCGTGCACGACATGAAACGGATCGAAGCGGCGCTGCCTCCTGAACTGCGCGGCAACGTCGACTTCCTGCTCGTCTCCATCGACACCGAGCGCGACACGCCGTCCGAGCTGCACGCCTACCGCGCGCGGCAGGAATTGCCGTTGAAGAACTGGACCCTGCTGACCGGGAAACCCGACGACGTCCGGGAACTCGCCGCGCTTCTCGGCGTCAACTACCAGAAGGATTCCCGTGGGCAGTTCTCGCACTCGAACGTCATCACCGTCCTCAACTCCGAAGGCGAGATCGCATATCAACTCGTCGGGCTAAACCAGCCCGTTGCGGAAGTGGTGAAGGCACTCGAGTCGTCGGCGACGCCTGCGCGCTGATCTGGAATCGGGAGGGACGTTGATCGGGATCAAGGTCCGGCGGCCCGCGACAGTCGATGTTCACGCCGTCATGAACGAACCGCCCTTCACCCTCGATGTCTGCGACGACCTGAAAGCCGGCCGCGAACCCCTGTCCCGCATCCTCAAGGCGGTCTCGGGACTTCACTACGGACAAGGTTTCCGCCTCATCGCCCCGTTCAAACCGGTCCCGCTTTTCTTCGTCCTTGGCCGGATGGGATTCAGCCACCAGGAGACGATGATCGAACCGGGCCGATGGGAAGTTCTGTTCGAGCCAGCGGCGGATCGAGCCGCCGCGGGCGCGCCAGATTCCCGGCATGGCGAGATCGCGCCGACCGCCGCCTCGACCCACGTGGAGGTGGACGCCCGTGGATTGGAGCCGCCGCAGCCGATGGTCGCGATCCTTGAAGCGCTCGCGGCGCTGCCCGATTGGGCACAACTGCACGCCTACACCGATCGTCGGCCGGTGCACCTGTATCCGCA
>JAYUUX010000152.1:0-6331 GCA_043754645.1 Verrucomicrobiales bacterium
CGGTTTGGCGGGAGCCTTCACCCTACCCGGGCTTCTTCGCGTTCCTTCGCGCCCTTGGCGGATGAAACACATCCTGGCCGGGCAAGGATGCCCGGCCTACTTCGGAGCCAGCTTCAGCACTTCGGCGGTGCGGTGGAAGATGTCGTCGGGCACGCCGAGCGCGTGCTTCATGGCCACGTCGCGGTCCCAGGGGTTCTCTATCGCGGCGAGATCCGCCATCTGGCCGGCCTTGAGATTCAGCGGAAAGAGGTAGGGCGAGACCAGCGCCGTGTTGGTGAGGGGGAAGTCCGTTCCGTAGAGCAGGCGACCTTGGAACTCGGGACGCAGCAGTGCTTCCTTGAGGTAACCCAGCTTGTTCACCTGCGTGAGCGACGAGATCTCGGAGTAGAGCTTCGGATGTTTCGCCATCATCTTCGCGAGGCGTTCGACGTCGCGTTCGTTGTCGTTGCTGCCGGTGGATGCGATGTGCGCGGCGATGACGGTGACGCCGAGATTCAATGGCAGTTCCAACCGGAACGGATCGGCCAACTCGTCACGCGCATGGGTGAAGGAACGTTCCTGTCCCGTGTGCGACAGGAGCGGCATATCCAGTTCCGCCATGCGTTTGTAGAAGGGCGCAATACGTTCGTCCGCAGGATCGATGAGCATGATGGACGGAAGCCACTTCACTAGCTTGGCGCCGTTCCGGTGAGCCCATTCGAGACGCTGGATGGCGTCGGGCCGGTAGGGGTTGATGCTCGCGCCCCAGAAGAGGTTGGTGAACTTCGCCGTCTCGCGCTGGACGAACTCGTTCGGCACGTAGAACTCAGTGCGGTTCGTGTTGAGGCGTCCCTGGTCGTCCACGACGCCGTCGATCGCGAGGACGATGCCCGCTGCGACATTGGTGCTGCGGCCGATGTGTTCGGAGATCTTGCGGATCGTGATGCCGTCTCCCTCGGCTAGGAGCTGCTCACGTGTCACCCCGAAAGCCTTCAGGTAGATCCCGAACTTGTAGCTGTTCTGAAGGTGCTTCGACACGAAGCACCCGCTGCCCCCGCCGCCGATTCCGGCGCAATGGCAATGCACGTCGACCACCATCGGCTGCCTCGGCACCGGTGTGACCGGCCGATACGGCCCCTCAAAGAACATCGCGCACGACACGACGAGGAGGGCGACGACCGCCACGGCCGCGATGCCGAGTCGGCGCAGCCAGCGTTTCCAGCGGGGCTGGGAGGAAGGTGGTTTCATTCGGAAAGGCTTCTGAGTTCGCGGTGTCTTAAGCAGGCGTGGAGGCTTTCGATCAACTGCTGACAGCGCCGCGCTCGGTTTGCCTTCAAGCGGACCGGGTCGGATTCGCCTAGATCGGCCGCGCCGGAGGGCCCGGTCAGCGGGACAAAGCTCGCGCGGAAGGAGTTGGCCGTTTGGATAGCCGTTTTCATTGAACGGGGCCTGCTTGGGAGTTTGTGGCCGCGTAGCCGAGTTGCCGGAGAA
This sequence comes from Verrucomicrobiales bacterium, assembly GCA_043754645.1. GTDB lineage: Bacteria > Verrucomicrobiota > Verrucomicrobiia > Limisphaerales > CANJSG01 > CANJSG01. Next base: position 1,471 of record JAYUUX010000152.1, read on the forward strand.
CCTCTCCCAGGCGACTCCAGTCGGCTCGTTGCTGCTCTTCGGAATAATTTTCCTTCCGAGCGCTGATCGTGGGTTCGCTTGTGGCGAGCACGATGCCTTGGATGAAGTTGGTATGGCGTTGCAGCCACTCTTCCACTTCAGGCGCGCGGTTGGTAGCCGTGAACAGAGGAAGCAGATCTGCTGCGGAAACGTTCCAGCGGTTGATGCCGTTCCGGAACCGGTTAGGCTCCACTGTTTGTAGTGCCGGGGTTCCCTTCCACCACAACGCCATGTTTCCCGCCGCAACTGAGAGACCGTCAGTCACATGTCGGCGCACCCACGGCTTGTCGGCAGCCGTCGCGGCTCCTGCCAATGGGAGGACTTTCTCGAAAGTATCCCATTCGTAGAGCTTGGGTGGAAGCCCACGGGCCGGAGGGAAATCGTTCGGCTCATATTGGTTCATGTAGTCTAGCGCCGCCCGCATCTCGCGCCGTTCGATGTGCTGTTCCAACGTCCAATTCCGCCGCAGTTCCAGTTGGGGCTGGATGGCGACGCCTATCCAGAATACCGAGAGAACGGCCACGAGCTTCCACGGGAACGTGCTCGCCTTTCGGATCGGCCATTCGACGGCGTCGCCGTAGCGGTTCCAGATTCCCCACAGGAGCAGGAGAACTGGAATCGACCAGAACGCGGCCATGAAAGCGGTTCCGAGTGCCGCATAGATCAGATCCTCTTCCGGCGAATTTCGCATCCCGCCCATCGATGCCATCAAGCGGCGTCCGAAGCTCTCACTGAAAAAGACGATGCCCAAGACCTCGATGGCAGCCGGAAGCAGCACCCACAGAAGCGACAGCCATGCCGGCGCGCGGCAGACGACCTGAAACACCCGCGCCATCAGCAGCACGCGCCAGAGCGAAACGATGGCGAGCAGCCAGAGGTTGGCCTTCGTGGCGGTGAGGCTGTCCCAGAAACGCTCCACCGGGATGGCGTAGATCCATGCGATCGGCGCGGTCATCCAGAACGCGCCCATGAACCCGCGCCACGACGACCACAGCGGAGGCTTGTTGCCGTCGGCGTCGGCCATCGTGCGGCGAGCGCAGAAGCCGTAGCTGATGAGGAAGAGCCAGGTGCCCGAGACGATGGAGAATAGCAACGGTCCGAGGAACCACAGCAATGGTTTCTCCGGGATGTAGGTCTGGTCGTAGTTGCGCGGAAAAGCGGTCAATACCACCAGCGCCATCCCTGTCCAGAAAGCCGCCTTCGACGACGCTACGTCCCGGATGGCGTCCGCACGTCCGACCAGGAAGCCGAGGATGATTTTGAGGTTCATGGCCGATCCTGCCGCCGAAAGCGGCTGTTAAGCGCGGTTCCATCCGTGCTTGGGATTTGGTGGAATGGGCCAGCAATGGACTCGGACTCCGAAATCCCGCCGATCCCGATTGACCGGCCCATCTCGTGGGAGGACTGGCTCAAGGGCCGCCGCACGCGCCGGGAACTTTCGGAACGCGTGGCGCCGGGCGAAAGCCGTCGGACGGAATCGTCGAGCGACCGGAAGTTGCGGGAGGCGTTCAAGGGAGCGAGGGGATTGCCGTTTGTGGCGAAGGAGACCTTGTGAGGTAGGGACGGCTCGCCGAGCCGTCCCTGATTCGAGCGGAGCGAGGCGAACGAAGTGAGCATCTCAGGCAAGCGGCCGGCTTCCTCCCGAGATGCTCGCTCCGCTCGCGCAGGCTCCGCCTGCAAATGGGGACGGTTCGGCGAACCGTCCCTACCCATCTGGCCCATGGGCGTCTTCACGCCTTGTCCTCTTTCACCAGGGCCAGCAGTTCCCGGTGGTTGACCTTGCCGGTGCCGAGCTTGGGGATCTCCTTCACGAACTTGATCTCCTTGGGCACGCAGAGGTTGGTCAGGCCCTTGGCTTTGATGGCGGCGCGGAGGTGGTCGAGGGTGAGCTTGGGCTCGTTGGCGATGGCGATGAGGCGTTCGCCCTTGTCTTCGCAGGGCATGGCGACGACGGCGGTTTCACACCGGGCGCCGAACTCGTCCTTGAATGCCCCGGCGAGCGCGTCTTCCACGGCGGTGAGGCTGACCATCTCGCCCGAGACTTTGGCGAAGCGCTTCAGGCGTCCGACGATGTGGACGAACTTGTCGTCGTCGATGCGGACGATGTCGCCGGTGTCATACCAGCCGCCGAGGGCCTGGAACTTGGCGTTGGCGTCGGGGTTGAGGTAGCCCTTCATCACGTTGGGGCCGCGGACGAGGAGTCGGCCGGTGGAAGACGCGGATGCCGGATGCCCGATCCCGGATGCCTGATCCCGGATGCCTGATTCCGGATGGGCTCCGGTCGATTCGGGCGTCTTTGATCCGGAATCCGGCATCTGGGATCCGGGATCTGTCCCTCCGACTCCCTCCACCGGCTCCACCTTCCACTCCATGCCCGGGATGATGCGGCCGGCGCTGCCGTGTTTCGGCATGAGCGGGGTGCAGACGGAGACGCAGGGGCTGCATTCGGTCGCGCCGTAGCCTTCGAGGATGCGGACGCCGAACTTCTGCGCCCAGGTGTCATAGGTGGTTTGCTGGACCTTCTCCGCCGCGGCGAAGAGGTAGCGCATGCTGCGGAAGTCGTAGGGATGCGCGCGCCGGGCGTAGCCGTTGAGGAACGTGTTCGTCGCGAGAAGCACGGTGCAGTCGCGGTCATAAAGGGCGGCGGGGACGATGCGGTAGTGGAGCGGCGACGGGTAGACGAAGCAGAACATGCCGCGCACGAGCGGCAGGAAGGTGCCGACGCTGAGGCCGAAGCTGTGGAAGAGCGGCAGGCAATTGAACATCCGGTCGGTGTCCTGCATGTCGGTGATCGCGAGCATCTGGCGGATGTTGGCGAGCAGGTTGCGATGGGTGAGTTCGACGCCCTTGGGCACGCCTTCGGACCCGCTGGTGAACAGCACGACGGCGGTGAGGTCGGGCGCGAGGTTGAAGGACATCGGGGCCATGAACCAACTGCGCAGGCCGAAGAAGCTGCGGAACAGCGCGGCGAGCTTCTGGAACTTGGTGATGCCTTGGCGGATGTCTTCCAGATAGAGGAACTCAATGCCGGCCTCTTCCAGCGGCTTCAGGTGCAGCCGCGCCTTCTCGACGAAGAGCCGCGACGTGATGATCTGCTTGAGGCCGGCGAGCTGGCAGCATTGCAGCATCACGGTGGGACCGGTGGAGAAGTTCAGCACGGCGGGCACCTTGCCGAGGCACCACGTGGCCATGATGGCGACGGGCATGGCGTTGACGTTCGGAAGGAGCAGGCCGATGCGGGGGGGACTCGGGCCAGTCGGAATATCCTTCATCCACCCGGGCGGCATGACCTTCGCCGAATCGTTCGCGTGCATCACGGTCGTCCCATGACGGGCCAAGGCGGCCTTCCAGCCGGGTCCTTGCTTTGCTGCATCGTCCAGCGCTGTCGCCAATACCCGCACGCCCACCAGCAGCTTGCGGTAACTGAGTTCCGTGAGCGTCGCGTCCTGGAGGATGGTGCGCTTGGGAAACATCTCCGCCGTTTCCGCCACCGCCTCCGCCACCGTCTTGGGGCCGAACTCCATCTCGATGGCGAATTGCTGCTCAACCATCTGGTCGCGCAGCCACGTGGTCATACGCGTGCGGGCGATGGAGGTGCTGACGTCCTGCTGCTTGGGCGGCGTGAGCAGGTCGCTGAAGTGGGCGGTGACCTTCGGGAACCACAGGTGCTCCTCCTTGTTCGGCGACAAGGGCAGGCGCTTCACTCCGCGCAGGTAGCACGTGATGACCTTGGACGGGGTGCGGTGGAGGAGAAAGCCGGTGCCGTCGAAGAGCTTCATCAGCGTGCCGGTGCGGGAGAGCCGGCCTTCGGCGAAAAGCACCAGACGGCCCCCGCCATTGAGGAATTCCGCCATGCGCTTCACGGCATAGGGCGACGACGTGTCGATGGGGAAGGTGCGCCGGTTGATCATGATCTTCCGGTGCAGCCAGCTCGTCTGGGCGGTGGTGGACGAGGTGACGAACTTCCAGTCGGCATCGAGCACCAGCCAGAGGAAGAACCAGTCGATCCACGATGCGTGGTTGGGGATGAGCAGCACGGGGCCGGGCGACTTTAAGGCGCCGGTCTGGTAGGCCTCGAAGCCGTAGCACCAACGGGCGAGCAGCAGCAGGAAACGTTTCATGGGTTCGAAGGTGGGAGCGGAGGAGTCTGGGACCAATCGGTCTTTGGTCGGAGAGGCGTCAGAAGGCCGGCGAGAATCAGCAGTGCCGATACGGCGATGCATCCGCGGACGAGCCAACGATCCGCCGGAAGCTTGCCTGCGTTCTCCAGAGCCAGCGTCGAGGCGAACATCGCGCCGTGGCCGTCGAACGGCAATTCGTGCTCCACGCGGCCGTTGGCTGAAACGATCTGCGAGTTGCCGGAGCTGCAGACGCGGACGACGGGCAGGCCGTATTCGGCGGCGCGGATCGGGCCAAGCCGGCCGTGCGTTTCATGCTGGGCCCGGCCCCAGTCGACGACGTCCATCGTGGGAATGATCAACGCCTGCGCTTCCTGCCTGACAAGTTCGTCGATGACGCGCGAGTAGCTGAAGTCGTAGCAGATCGCGATGCCGATCGGGCCCCAGGGCGAGATCCAGAGCTGTTGCGTGGGAGCGGGCTTGCCGTCCTTGAAGAACTGGATCGGCTGCTTCTTCACCTGTTGGAAGATGATCTTGCCCTCGGGCGACACGACGTAGGCGGTGTTGTAGAAGTTGCCGTCGGGCAGGTGGTCCTTGCCGCCGGCGATCAGGTAGCGCTTGTGGTCGCGGCACCAGTTGAGCACCGACTTCGGCGGTGCGTCATCGAACGTGTATTCGCTGAGAACGATCAGCTCGGTTGCGGG
>JAYUUX010000153.1:0-4507 GCA_043754645.1 Verrucomicrobiales bacterium
CGCACCCAGCGGTTGGGATGCTTGAGGCGCTCAACCAGATCTGTCGTGGATAGCCGGGAGAGATCCTCCGCTCGTTGTGGCTGTGCTCCCTTGCCTTTCAGGCGGTAGATCCGGCCGTTGCTGTTGTCCATCTTGCCTTCATGATTGCGAAAGTGGTTCACCTGTTGGTCGTACCAATCGCAAACATAGACCGCGCCGTCTGGACCGACCTTGATGTCCACCGGACGGAACCAACGATCGTCGCTGGTCACGGGGCGGGAAATGTCGCGGGTGCGGAAGGATGACCGATCCGGAATGACTTCGCTCTCCACGATGCGGCCCTGGATGGGCTCGACGCCAAAAAGCTTGCCAGTGTATCGCGCGGGCAACGCCCCGTGGTCGTAGATGACAAAGTTGTGGGTGAAGCGAGGCTCGCTGCCATGCGGCATGGGAGGGAAATAGCCAAAGGCATAGGGGTTCGACAGCGGTCCATGTTTTTCAAAGCCCTTCTGCAAATAACCGCCTTGCACATAATGGAAACCACGGGTGTCACCGCCATTGTGCCCGGAAAAAATCCGGCCTTGGCTGTCGATTTCGCACCCGAACGCGTTGCCGCCGCCTTCGGAGAACACTTCGTAAATTCGTCGCTCCGGATGATAGCGCCAGATGTTTTGACCCTGGGAGTATATCGGCGTCGCGTTCTTCGGCTTTCCGTCGGCTCCGGCCACCACGATGTTGGCGGTGACTGTGCTGCCCTGGGCCGCATAGAGCCATCCGTCGGGCCCCCAGCGCAGCGAGTTCGCAACGCTGTGCGTGTCTTCGAGACCAAAGCCGGACAACCGAACCTCCGGATCGCCGTCCGGCACGTCGTCGTTGTTGGCATCCGGATAGAAGAGCAGGTAAGGCGGATTCAAGACCCAGACTCCGCCACGTCCTCGTTCGACCGACGTGACGATGTTCAGGCCGTCGACGAAGGTCTTATGTCGGTCGAAGGTCCCGTCGCCATCGGAGTCTTCGTGAATGGTGATGCGGTCGGCCCCTTTGAAGTGGCGGGGCGGCGGGGGCGGCACCCGGTCATAGACGGCCCGCCAGAAGCTGTCGTGGCTCACCATTTTCAATCCAGCCGGGGACGGATACTGCCGGTATTCCACCACCCACATCCGACCGCGTTCATCGAAGTTGAGAAAGACCGGCTGTGTGATCTGCGGTTCGGCGAGGACCTGTTCCCACTCCAGATCCTCGGCGACATGGAAGCGCCTCATCGCCTCTTCCGGACTGAGGGCGGGCGCTTTGGCCTCCTGCGGCAGGTCCGGGCTTGGCGCGGGAGCAGCGGTCTGCGCTGCCGCCCGTGCAGGAGCCACGGTCGGCGCAGGTGCTGGTGCCGGAGCGGCTGGCGGCGGGCTGGGAGCTTTCGTGGATGCGGCCGCAATCTCATACGCAGCGGGCGGGACGGGATCATGGAGGCACCACAGGATGCCGTTCAGCAGAAGGCGTCGGAAGGCAGGGAGCTGGAAATCCTCAGGGTTGCCCAAAGAAGTGTAGAACACGCGTCGATCCTGCGCCGTGTTAACCCAAGCCACGGGTTCCACTGCGTCCTGCCCTTCGACGCGCCCTTGCAGGAGGGGGACGACGGAAGGCCCAAGGCGTCGGTTCTTGTAAAGGTGCGAGGTGACGCGGAAGGGAGTCGACTTCACCCCGGTGAGAACGAGATGAGCCACGTTGGACCGGACGACTTCGATCAGGCTGTGCGGGGCCACCGGCGGCTTGTTGTTGTAGTGGCCTTCATAGTGGCCGCCGAGCACCTCCACATCAAAACTGTTCCATGCCGCGAAGTCCGCGCTGGCCGGTGTCGCCTGAAATGCATGGCTGGCCGTGCGCAGGCCGACGACGGGCTTTCCCGCGGCCACGTGCGCGCGCAGCAGATCCATCATCGCCTTGGGAGGCGTGCGCCGCCGAACGCTCACCACGATCAGATCCGCGTCGCGAATCGCCTCGAAGTTTTGGAAGTTTGGATCGCTTTCCTGGTTGGGAGCCACCACCTGCGAAACCTGATAGCCGCGCCACTCAAGCTCCTTCCGCGCAAACTCCGGAAGAGTTTCCCAAGTCGAATACTCGTTCTCACCGATGATCAGCGCGATCCGCTTCTTGACATCGCCCTGAAACCGGAAGGGTTCGCCGCCCAGAAAATCCACGCTGGTGATGCTGGGGCACCAGTATTGTTCGATGTGCTCAACCACCAGTTCCGTTCCGCGAAAGTGGGAGACGTAGGGACGCATCCGATGGTTATACATCGAGTCGGTCAGGTCGCGCATGAGCAGGACGTTTTGTCCCTGCGCGACCATCTGCCGGATGGCGAAAGGACGGCCGAGCACGCACATGTTGATGTGCACGCCCATGATGACGACATTGGTGATGCCGCGCTGCCGCATGAGATAGAACGCCTCGGCGGAATCGGTGATCGCATCGCCGTCCATGATTTCCAACGCGGGATGCTGGCGACTCCATGCGCGATACCCGGGGCACTCCGGGCAACCGTCACAGCCACCGTCCGAGTCATCGATGGGCAGCGGCGGTTCCTTGACGCCATTGAGAGAGCACCAGCCTTGCAGCGGGACCTTCGTTTCCACCTTCGGTGCGGACTGCGCCAGCTTGCGACCGGGATGATCCTTGTAGAATCCCAAGGTATCGCTGGGACAATGGATGATCAGCATCCCCTTTGCCCGGGCCGCCTTCAGAACCTCGTTCATGCGTGGCGCCATCTCGCCAACGCGTTCGGTCGCGTCTGGACAATGATGTTTGTCCCACATGTCGCAGATCACCACGGCGGTGCGCGCCGGATCCCATTGCACCTGTTTCTCGACGACTTCGATGCGGTTCGTGTCGGCCTCGGACCTCGCACGCGCTCGCGTTTGAAAGGTGATGAGTTCAGCGGCCAAGGCCCACGTCAACGAGGACATCAGCAACACGGCTGGCGCGACAACGGTTCGCAAAAGCATCGTTCTCATGGAGTGGCCGGATCTAATCATCCACCCGGTTGACGCGCGAGACCGCACTTCCGGGCGATTAATCCCGACTTGGCCCACTCGGCGGGATCCGGCCTGGTTCATATCCGGCAACTCGGCGCCCCGTCATTTCGGCCAGCGAAGGTGTTTGTGGAGGAAGTCGAAGGTTCCCTTTCCATTGATCGTGTGTGGGCCCACGAACGTCTCCATCTCGCAACGGTCGCCCAGGCCGAGCCTGGCGGCGTAGAGGAAGTTCACCTTCGCGAACTCCCACGCGACGGTTTCATCGGGCGCCACGCCGTCGAAATGGCCCCGCTCGACCATGAACGGCCGCGGGGCGATCAGCGCGGCCATCTCGGCGTAGTTGAAGGTGCTGCCGAGATCGAACTCGAAGATTTCATACTCGCCGCCCCAGACGTAGCTGTAGCGCCCGGCCGTGCCGGAGGTGGCGGCGTTCTTTCCGACCCATTCGTTGAAGTCAGCTGAACAGATCGAGAGAGCGTAGTCCGGCACAAGTGGCGGTATCCTCATGGCAGACTTGCCGCCGTAGCTCAGGCCGTAGAAACCGATGCGACCTGCGTCCACGTTGGGAAGCGTCTTGAGCCAGTTCACGATCTGCTGATGTTGGGGCACGATCGTCGAGAAGAGCGTCTTCTTGAGCGGATTGCTCTTCCGCTGGAGCGAGCGGAAACGGTCGGTGAAGATGTAGAGATTCTGGGGGGCGAACGTAATGAAGCCGCGGTCGGCCAAGTTTGCGGCGAAGTCGCGGTAATACTGACTGTTGCCGGTGACCACATCCTGCGGACGTCCTTCCAATCCATGCTGGCAGACCACCACCGGCCGTTTCTCCTCCGGCTTCAGGTCACGCGGCAGGAGGAGGATCCCGTAGGCGATGACCTCGGGAAACACGTCGAGCACTACCTCGTAGGCGACCCATTTCTCGGATTCTTGGCTCTTCCGGGTCCGGACGTTTGCAGGGAGCAGCGGTTGGTCGAAACGGCCGACCACCTCATCCGCGAAGTAACTGCGATACCACTCGCTGCTTTTCGCGTAGGCCTCCACCGAACTGGTGTCCAGTTTCTTCATGAATTCCCGCCTGACCTCGGGGCTGTTCACCAACAGCCGCTGGGTGTGGGCATCGATCTCGGTCAACTGCCGGAGCTGCCGCTCCACGGCGTTCACCGGGTCACGGCGTAGTCCGGGGCGGGCACCCGGCGGACTCAGGGTAGCGCCCGCGGCCGTCGCCCGCAAAAAAGCGGCCAAGAACGGTTCGCTTCCGAACGGCCCGGCTCCGTCGCCGCTGACGACGAGTTCGATCGGGGCGGCTGGCCGCAGGTCCCGCACGAGGCCGCGGGCCCGCGCCACTTCTTTTTCGACGACGTCCAGTTCGGGTGTTCGCAACCGACCCGGAGCGCCGCCGTCGGGGTAGGTCATGGTGAGCTGCGGACCACGCGCGGCCTCGATCACAAGGGCGCGCGGAGCGATCAAGCTGGCCATCTCTGCGTCACCGAACTGCTCCAGGAGTC
>JAYUUX010000154.1:0-7209 GCA_043754645.1 Verrucomicrobiales bacterium
CACCGTTGCTCGAATCCACGCCCTTCTGCACCTCGTGCCTGAGCCGCGAGAGCTTCCGTTGCTTCTCGGTCTCCTCGTATTCCTCCCAGACCGCCCATCGGGCGAAGTCGATCTGGTCGTCCGGGGAGAGCCTGCAGAAGGCCTCTTTCAGTTCATCAATCGTCATGGTGGAGAGTTACTCCTTCGTGATCGTTTCGTCGAGGTTCAGCAGGGCGCGCCCGACGGCGGACCAGGCGGCCAGGTCGGTCGTCGTGGAGCCGGACGGAAACGGCACCGGGTTCTTGGCATCGCTGAAGGCGACTTGGGATGCGTTCTTCGGTGAAGCGGCGAATTCCATCTTCGCATCGTCCAACAGACGTTGCAGCGATTTCAGCTCCGTGGCGTCGGGCTTGCGGGCGGTGCAGAGGCGGAAGGCGTAGTTCAGGCGCGCCTCGTCGGTCTTGCCGCCTTCGGCCAGGGCGCGGTAGCCGAGCCAGCGGGCGGCGTGGTTGAAGGTCGGTTCGTTGAGCGTGACGAGCGCCTGCAGCGGCGTGTTGGAACGCATCCGCCGGACGCAGCTCTGGTCGCCGTTCGGAGCGTCGAAGGTGACGAGCGCGGGATACGGCACCGAGCGTTTCCAGAAGGTATACATCGCGCGCCGGTAGCGGTCGTCGCCTTCGCTGAGGTTCCACGCGATGGGGCCGTAGCTGAGCGACATCACGCCTTCCGGGAGCAACGGAAACACGCTCGGCCCGCCGACTTTCTCGCTCAACAGGCCGCTGACTCGAAGGGCGATGTCCTGCACGCCTTCGGCATCGACGCGGATCCGCGGGCTGCGGGCTAGGAGACGGTTGTAGGCGTCCTTCTCGAGCAGCGCGGGAGTCATCCGCGACGATTGGCGGTAAGTGGCGGAGGTGACGATGAGGCGATGAAGCTCCTTCATGCTCCAGCCGCGCCGGACGAATTCCCCGGCCAGCCAGTCGAGCAGTTCCGGATGCGACGGGGCTTCGCTGCGGACGCCGAAATCCTCGGGCGTGGTCACGAGGCCCTGACCGAAATACTGCTGCCAGACGCGGTTCACTACCACGCGGGCCGTGAGCGGGTTCTTCGCGTCGACGATCCACTTGGCCAGCCCGAGCCGGTTGCGGGGAACTTTGTCGGGAAAGGGCGGAAGGACCTTCGGGGTGTCCGCCGACACGACGTCGCCGAGCCGTTGCCAATCGCCGCGGCGAAACATCTTGGTCGTGCGCGGCTCGGGCCGGGTGGAGAGCGCGAGCGTCGTGGTTTCGACCTTGGGCCAGTCGTTCATGAGGGATTCCCACTTGGCGGCTTCCGCTGCGAGTGAGGGTTCCTGGAAGAGGAAGGTGCGGAAAACGTCCGGAGGCGCGAGGTCTGCGCCACGCCGTGTCTCAGCCCGCTGCCGCTCCGTCAACCGATCCACCGCCAGAGGGCCCGAATCCGTGGTCAGGCTGAAGCGTGCCCGGCCGATCAGGTAGTTCGACACCTTGCCGCCCGAAACATTGAGGCCGCCCGGCGGTTTGCAGTTGAGCGTGATCTGCAGGCGTGTGCCGCCCTCGAAGCCGAACGGCTTCTCCGCCTCGAACACGGCACGGCGTTCTTCGTTGCGTCGGCCGGGGCCGGTGGCCGAGGCCCAGCCACCGTTGGTCGAGGTGCCGTCGATCATCTTCGACGCCGGCGAGCCGGGCGCTTCCCAGTCGGCGGCGGCGCGCCGGAAAACGATCCGGTTCGTCACGGCCGGCGGGTTGGTTGCTCCGGGAATCTCCGGGCGGATGTCGCGCAGCGGGGTGGCTTCGACGCTGAACTCCGTCACCATGAAATCGCCGTTGCCTTCGAGGCCGGGGCCGTTGAACGGAAGGTTCGCGTTGTTGAGCGCCTCCAAACGGAAGCCGGTGATGTTGGTCGTCTGGACGTCGACCCAGACCCGGAGCACGCCGGTGTTGTAGATGTCGCCGCCGGCGAGCAGGGAAAGGTCTTCCTGCTTCTCATACTTCATCGGCGTGGAATGCCACTCCTTCGCGTCGAGGGGTTGCCAGTTCGGCAACGCGGTGTTGGCCGCCTGCTTGACCCATGACTTGAACTTGGCGTGCACCGCGGGATCGGCGAGGAGCGCGTCCTCGTGGGCGCGGACCTTGGCTTGGATCTCCGCTCGTTTCGCCATCTGCTCCGCGTTCGGGACTTCGAGGCGCGGTTCATCGTCCTGGTTCAGGAGGGCGTAGAACTCGTAATATTCCTTCTGGGAGATCGGATCGTATTTGTGGTTGTGGCACTGGGCACACGCGATCGTCAGGCCCAGCCAGGTCCGGCCCACCGCGTCGACCCGGTCGATCAACGTCTCGACGCGGAACTTCTCCGGTTCGACGCCGCCTTCCATGTTGACCATGGAATTGCGCAGGAAGCCGGTGGCTTTGCGCAGTTCCAAGTTCGACTTGTCGGATGCCGGGTTGGCGTCGGCGAGGATGTCGCCGGCGAGCTGCTCGATGGTGAACTGGTCGAAGGGTTTGTCGGTGTTGAGCGCGTGGATGACCCAGTCGCGGTAGGGCCAGATGCTGCGCGTGCGGTCCTTCTCGAATCCGTTCGAGTCGGCATAGCGGGCGGCGTCGAGCCACCAGCGACCCCACTTTTCGCCGTAGTGCGGCGAGGCCAATAGGCGATCGACGACTTTGCCGTAGGCGTCCCGCGAACGATCGGCGATGAAGGCGTCGATCTCTTCCGGCGACGGGGGCAATCCGACCAGATCGAGCGACAAGCGGCGGATGAGCGCGGTTTTCTCCGCTTCGTCGGAGAGTTTGAGTCCCTCCTTCTCAAGGCGCTGGAGCACGAAGCGATCAACCTCGTTCCGCGCCTGGCGCGCGTTCTTCACGGCCGGCCCTTTTTGACGGGTGACCGGCTGGAAGGCCCAGTGCAGTTTCTCGGAATCTTTAATTCCTAATTTAGAATTGGCCTCGTCGGGCCAGACCGCGCCTTGGGCGATCCAGTTGGAGAGCGTCGTCACTTCGGCGGCGTTGAGCTTCTCGCCCTTCTTCGGCATCTGCGCGAGTTCGGGGTGTTTGCCTGTGACGACCTGGATCACCAGGCTCTCCGCCGGTTTCCCCGCCACGTAGGCAGGTCCATGATCACCGCCCTTGAGCGCGGCCGCCTTCGAGTCGAGCCGGAGCCCTGACTCCTGTTTCTTGGGCCCATGGCAGTCGTAGCACTTGGTGGCGATCAGCGGTTGGATGTCGCGGGCGAAATCCACCGTTGCCGCCCTGCCGAGAGCCCCGCCACCGCTGAGGGCCGCAGTCAGGGCGACCGTCATCTGAAATCGTCTGGTTGTTGAAAACATGGTGTCAGAAGTCACGGCTTCGAGTTAGGTTCGGACTCATCTAGCTGTGTCGGGATTCAATGACCAGTTCACTGTTTTGTGACTCCGTGCAATCGCTTTGAAGCTTCTCCCCCCATGAAAAGATTTCTTGTCTATCTGAGCCTGCTGCCAATCGGGATTTTTGCCGATGAAGTTCCGGTCATCTCGTCGTCGGACACGCTTCTCGGACCCGCGCCCTCCGCGCCGACGGCCGAGTTCGTCGCGACCCTGCCGAAGTCGAAGCCGAGGTTGATGGACCTCACGGGCAACTACGGCGTCGTCACCACAAACCGGGAGGAGTCGCGCAACCTGTTCAACTCCGTCTATGCCGCGTCGGTCGGCGTGGCCAGCGGCTGGAACGGAAACGTCACGAACTGCGTCGCCGGCACGACCACTGCGACCTTCAAGGAATCCGTGCTGCGACGGATCAACTACTACCGGGCCATGGCGGGTTTGCCGTCCTCGACCACGTTGGACGCGACGTTCAACGGAAACGTCCAGGAAGCGGCGCTGATGATGAGCGCGAACACCAATCTCAGCCATTTCCCACCGCCTTCCTGGCCCTGCTTCTCCGTCATCGGATCCAATGCGGCCGCCAACGCCAACATCGCGATCGGCAGTTCGGGACCGGCGGCGGTGGACGGGTTCATCCGCGACCAAGGCGCCGGGAATGTGGCGGTCGGGCACCGGCGCTGGCTGTTGTATCCGCAGACGCAGATCTTCGGGACCGGTGACCTTCCGGCTGCCGGCAGGTTTTCTTCGGCGAATGCCATCTGGGTGTTTGACGGGAACTACGGTGGCGCTCGGCCGCCGGTGCGCGACGGGTTCGTGGCGTGGCCGCCGCCGGGGTTTGTGCCGAGTCCGGTGACCTTCAACCGTTGGTCTTTCTCCTTTCCGGGCGCGAACTTCGGCGGCACGACGGTCACGGTCACTTCCAACGGCGTGGCCATCACGGCGCCGATCGAGACGGTGACGCCGGGCGCGGGCGAAGAGACGATCGTCTTCCGGCCTGGATCGCGCAGCGGCGACGCGACCACGCCGTATCCGGTGCCCACCTCGGACACGGTCTACCAGGTCACGCTGAACAACGTCCTGATCGGGGCCAACAGCAGCAACTTCACCTACCGCGTGACGGTGTTCGATCCGGCGACCAAGGGCCCCGACTCGGTTGATCCCGTCATTAGCGGCCCTGGAGCGGTCGCGGAGGGAACGTCCGGCGCTTTCACCTTCGTCCCGGTGGCCAGGGCCTCGGGTTATCAGACGATCCTTTCCCAACGAACCAATCTGGCGGGCTCGGAAGGCGCGGAAAACGGCCTCAGCGGAATCGTCTCCAACACGTCCGGCGGCTATCCCCTGATCGTCTCTGACCTGAAGGCGTCGGGGACGAGGTCGTTTCATCTCGCGCACCCCACCGCCGTGGACCAGACGTTCCAGATCAACCGGACGGTGCTCGTCCGGACCGGGGGGCAACTCCAGTTCCAGAGCCGTTTGGGTTGGGCCACTTCCAGCCAGGTGGCCAAGGTGCAGGTGTCGCAGAACGGCGTTTCGTGGGAGGATCTTTATTCGCAGGCGGGAACGGGCGGGTCGGGCGAGGGATCGTTCACGCTCAGGACGATCTCGCTGTCCTCCTACACAAACCGAACGCTCCAGGTCCGGTTCAACTACGCGTTTGTTTTCGGCGGCTTCTTCTTCCAGACGGATTCCGACGTTGGTTGGCTGGTCGATGACATCGCGTTCACCAACTGCGACGAACTGATCGCTCCGCAGACCAATACGTTGGCCGCGACGACCAACGCGTCCGTGGCCTTCAACCAAGCCGGCTCGTTCGCGCTGCAGGTCCGGCCGATCGTCTACGGAGTATTCGGGCTCGATACCGGCCCCGCCAAACTCATCACCGCCGGGGCCTCGTCGAAGATCGTCAGCCTGATCGGCCCATCCGGAAACAACACCCTCCTGCTCCTGCGCAAGCCCGACGGATCGGCCTTTTCGGCCGGGGATGTTTCGCTGTTCGAGGTCCAGTCCTCGACCAATCCCGCTGCTCCGGTCTGGAACTCGCTCGGGGTGACACCGGTCCTGTCCAACGGCTATCTCCGTGTGATCGACACGGCGGCGCCGGTTCCGCCGGCGAAGTTCTACCGGGTTCTGTCAAAGTGACAGTTGGATGACGGGCCAGTTCCACCTTGTTTCGGGTGCGGGATTGCGGAAGACACGTCGGCGTCCATTGCCGACATGCTGACGCTTTCCCAAGATCCGGGTTCCACAACGATCCTTACGCGGTTCGATCAGACCCTCTTTCGGTTGATCAGTATCGCTCCCGAAGAAGGTGCCGCGCTGCTGGCGGAACAACCGGATTCCGAAGCCGCCCGGCTGCTGGTCCACATGAACCAGGCTTCGGTCCGGGAACTCCTCGGGCTCCTCGCTCCTGACCGGCGTGACGCGATCCTCGCGGCGGCCCCGGAAGCTTATCGGGATCTTTGGCTGCGGCCGATGACCTATCCGGAGGACTGCATCGGATGGTTGATGCGTCCACCCGTCGGAGTGGTTCCCGCCCACATGCCGGTCATCGTTGCGATCGAAGAGGTGAAAAGGTTGTCGCGCACCGAGATGATCACCTACCTCTACGCCACCGATCGGAACGGTGTCCTGGCGGGTGTCCTCGTCATGCGCGACCTCTTTCTCGCCGAGCCGTGGAAGTCGGTGGAGGACGTGATGATCAAGCCGCCTTTCTTTCTCACGCCGGAGATGAAGCTGTTGAAGGCGATGAAAGCGGTCGTCAGCCGGCACTACCCGGTCTACCCGGTCTGCACGCCGGACGGTCACCTGCTTGGGCTTGTGCGCGGTTCGGCGATGTTCGAGGAGCAGGCCATCCTCATCAGCGCCCAGTCCGGCAGCATGGAAGGTGTCCGGGCCAAGGAGCGTCTTTCGACCAGCTGGAAAGAGAGCCTCAAGTTCAGGCATCCCTGGCTTCAGGTGAACCTGGGGTTGTCGCTCTTGTCGGTGGTGGTGATGAGCTGCTTCAAGACGACGCTCCAACAGCTGATCATCGTGGCCGTGTTCTCCCCGTTGGTGACGGCCCAGGCGCGCAACTCCAGCGCGCAGACCATGGCGATCGTCCTGCGCGGCCTGAACAGCGGGGAGTGGGAGGACTCGCAGCTTAGGCGGATCCTGACCAAGGAGTGTCTCCTTGGGGTTTTCAACGGCGCCGTCGTCGGGCTCGTCAGCGCCGGGCTTGTCTACTGGCACGCCCACGGCGGAAGCGTTCCGCCCGGGCTCATGGGATGGGCGATGTTTTTGGCCATGACGTTGAGCTGCGGATTCAGCGCGCTGATGGCGGTTTGCGTGCCGCTGGGTCTGAGAAAAATGGGCGCTGATCCGGCCCTCGCCGCGGGAATCATCCTGGCCACGATCGCCGGTGTTTTCAGCCAGTTCATCTACCTCCTGGTTGCGTTCCTGCTGGTTCGCTAGCAAGCCCAGAAACCCGTCGTTCTCGAGCGGGTCCTGCCTGTGGAAGAATTACCGATTGACGCTGTCGATCTCCCCTCAGCTACATTGCCGGCCGCTCGACATTCCGTTCGAGCCCGAACTGGTTTCCGATACTTGAACTGAATTATGGCTATCAAAGTTGCGATCAATGGTTTCGGCCGAATCGGCCGTCTGGTTTTCCGTGCCCTCGTCGAGCAGGGCCTCGTCGGCAAAGAGATCGAAGTGGTCGCGGTCGGCGACATCGTTCCCGCCGACAACCTGGCCTACCTCCTGAAATACGACACCGCCCAGGGTCGCTTCAACGGCACCGTGAGCTCCAAGAAGTCCTCCGCCGACAAGGCAGAGGATGATGTGCTCGTCGTGAACGGCGCCGAGATCCACGTCGT
>JAYUUX010000155.1:0-8002 GCA_043754645.1 Verrucomicrobiales bacterium
GCTAGTTGCACTTAATGCTCATGCCGCTCAGCACCACCACGGCCCGCATCCAGCAATGGACGAGCCTCCATGCCGAACTTCTCTGGGGCTACCTCGGGCCGGTCCATCCCGGCGGCGTGGATAAGCATTCCATCAGCCAGAACCTCTTCGGCTGGCTCGTCCTCCGCGGCACATGCACTTGCCGATCAGGGAATGGGGCCGTCACGGCCAAGGCCGGCCAGTGGATGTTTCCGCCGTTCGGCCCGAGGCACCAGAAGTTCACGCCCGAGGCCAGGATCATCTCCGTTTCCTTCCTTCTCCACGGTCCCGGCGGACGGAGCCTGTTCGATCACGGGATCGGCCTGGTCATCCCCGGCTCCGAACAACCGGCGTTGGAAAAAGCCGCCCGCAAAGTCGTGGCGGTGATCGAGCGGGAGTTTCCCGACGCCAGCAACCAGCTCTTTCTCAAGATGGCCACCCTGCCCCAGCACTGGGAACTCCAGGCGGCGTTCATGGACTGGCTCAAGGTCTACACCGCAGCCATGGAATCAGCCGAAGTGCTGCCGACTTGGCCGGAGCTGCCCAGCGGCCGATTCGCGGATGCGGTCCAGAAAGTCGAACGCCATCCCTTCGGCCAGCCGTTCCGCGAAGCCGAGATCGCCCGGCACGCCGGATTGAGCGTGCCGCACCTGCGCCGCCTCTTCATCAAACAGATCGGCAAGTCGCCCAAGGAACGCTTCGAGGAACGCCGCGCCAAGGCAGCGCAGTCGCTGGTGACGGATTCGGAGAAACCACTGAAGGCTATCAGCGTGGAACTGGGCTTCAGTTCCGCGGCACACTTTTCGCGGTGGTTCTCGCAGCGGTTCAAGGCGAGCCCTCGCAAAGCCAGGTCCTCAGGCCAGAAGTGATTCAACCGATCCGATCGCACCGATCCGCGAGTCGTGGAGCTAACCCTCAACCAACCTGGTCACGCACCGACCTGCGCCTTGATGGCTCCGATGATCTGGGCGCTCCAGCTTTCGAGCACCCCCTGATCCGGGCCTTCGATCAGGAGCCGGGCCTTGGGTTCTGTGCCGGAGTAGCGCAGCAGAACACGGCCGCCGGCGGGCTTCACCGAGTCTTCGGCTTTCTTGACCAACGCCAACACACCGTCGAGCTCCTCGAAAGGGCGCTTCTCGCGAACGCGGACATTCGTGACCAACTGCGGATACCGCGTCCAGCAGCGGGAGAGTTCCGAGAGCTTCTTCTGGCTTTTAACCATCTGGCTGAGGATCTGCATCGCCGCGACGAGGCCGTCGCCAGTCGTCGCGTAGTCGCCGAAGATGATGTGGCCGCTCTGTTCGCCGCCGAAGTTGAAGCCGCCCTTGAGCATCTCATCGATGACATTCTTGTCGCCGACCGGGGTGCGGATGACCCGGCCGCCGGCCTTGTTGATGGCGACGTCGACACCCGCGTTGCTCATGACGGTCGAGACCAGGGTTTTGTCCTTCAATGTCCCGGCCGCGATCATTCCGAGGGCGGTGATGGTCATGATATCGTCGCCATCCGTCAGTTGGCCGAGCTCGTCGCAGAGAATCACCCGGTCCGCGTCGCCGTCATGCGCGATACCCAGGTGCGCCCCGTGCTCGCGGACCTTGGCGCACATCATCTCCGGATGCATGGAGCCGCATTCGCGGTTGATGTTCCGGCCGTCGGGCGTGTTGCCGTAAACGAACACATCGGCGCCCAGCTCGCGCAGGACACAGGGCGTCGCCTTATAGGCCGCACCGTTGCCGCAATCGACCACGATGCGCAGGCCTTCGAGCGTCAACCCGCGCGGGAAGGACGTCTTGGCATACTCGATGTAGCGGCCGAGCGCATCGTCGATGCGGACTGCCTTGCCGATCTCGCTGGCGCTGGGCCGGAGCGAATCGACCGTGCCGGAGAACACGAGTTCCTCGATCTGCCCTTCGACCGTGTCGTCCAGCTTGTAGCCGTCGGCGCGGAAGAACTTGATGCCATTGTCGTCATAAGGGTTGTGCGACGCCGTGATGACGATGCCCGCGTCGGCGCGGAGACTGCGGGTCACATAGGCCACGCCGGGCGTCGGCAGAGGCCCGATGAAGAGCACGTCGACCCCCATGGAAAGAACGCCGGCGGAAATGGCGTTCTCCAGCATGTAGCCGGAAAGGCGGGTGTCCTTGCCGATGACGATCTTGTGTTTGCCGCGTCCACGCGACTCGGTCTGCATGGTCTTGAAGACATGCGCGGCCGCCTTGCCCAGCTTGAGGGCGGTCTCCGCCGTGACGGGTTCGATGTTCGCGGTGCCACGGACACCGTCGGTGCCGAAGATTCGTTTGGGCTGGCTCATGGAGAAGATTTCAACGGGGAAGACGGGTAACCACGATGTTTTGCGGAACGACGCTGCGCAGCGCGACCCCGTCGGGAATATCGACGCGGACAGGACAATTGGTGGAGTTCCCGGCGATTCCGCCAGTGAGGTCGATGTAGGCGCGAACCTCGTCGTTCCGGAACGCGGACATTCTCCGCAATTCGCCGTGGATCCTCACGGCGACACGATTGGTCGCGACGCGGATCGGCTCCACAGCGGCAGCCGCCTTGAGGACATGGAGCTCGATCACCATGGAACGTTCCTGCTCGCCGGTTTCCAGGAACACCCCGGACAATCGACCGCCGGTGATGTCGCTCTGGATCGCCACCCAGATGAGGATCGCCGCGAGGATGGAGAACAGCTTCAACGAGTAATTGTTGAAGATGGAGT
Source organism: Verrucomicrobiales bacterium (assembly GCA_043754645.1). Classification (GTDB taxonomy): domain Bacteria; phylum Verrucomicrobiota; class Verrucomicrobiia; order Limisphaerales; family CANJSG01; genus CANJSG01. The sequence goes on from JAYUUX010000155.1 coordinate 2,741, forward strand.
TGAGGTCAGGCATCGGGACCTCCTTTGCGCGCTCTGGCCGAAACGCTGAACAATCCCTTGAAGAACCCCTGCCCTTCACGCTCGGGCGCCTTCCGGAGCACGACCGAGGTCAGGAACGCCCGCAACTGTTCGACCGTCACTCCGCGGGTCAGCTGCCCGTCGTAGGCGTAGGAGACCGCGCCCGTCTCCTCCGACACGACGACGACCACCGCATCCGTCTCCTCGCTTAAGCCAATGGCCGCTCGATGGCGGGTGCCGAGGGATGGATTCAGATCCGCACGCTGCGTCAGCGGGAAAATACACGCGGCCTTGGCGATCCTGTCGCCGCGTATGAGCACGCCGCCGTCGTGGATGGCGTTGTTCGGAAAGAAGATCGTCTCCAACATCTCCGACGTCGCTTCGCAGCCCACGACAATCCCGGATCCAACCGCATCCTCTAGGTTTTCCGTCTGCTCGATGGCGATGAGCGCGCCGATTTTCACGTCGGCCAACCGCTCCACGGTCTGGATGACGATCTCGATGTTCTCCCGCTGTTCCTGGACTGGATTGAACAGGGTCGAAGTCCCGAGCCGGGCCAGGATCCGGCGAAGCTCCGGTTGGAAGAGGACGAGAATCGCGATCGCGCCGAAGGCGAAGAACGTCTTCAGCAGCCACCACAGGACTTCGAGGCGCAACACGGCGGCCAACACCGTCATGCCCAACAGGACCGCGGCGAACCCGTAGACCACCGGCGCGCCGCGCGTCCGGCGGATCAGGTTCAGGGCATAGTAGATCGCCACGGCGAGGATCGTTACCTCCACGCCGGCGCGAACCACGCTGGTCCATGAAATTCCCATCAGCTTTGTCGGGCCCTTAAAACTGCTTCCGCCACCTGCAATGCCTGCCGCGTCGCCGCCACGTCGTGCGTCCTGACGATCACCGCCCCTCGCTCGACCGCCATGCAGGTCGCCGCCAGTCCCGCCGCAAGCCGGTCGGCTGCCTCCGTTCCCGTGATCTGCCCGAGAAAGGATTTGCGCGAAACGCCGACAAGCAAAGGACGCTCCCAGTTCCTAAGTTTCTCCATGCCCGACAGCAACGCCAAATTGTGTTCGAGTCGTTTTCCGAAGCCGATTCCCGGATCAAGGGCGACCTGCCGTTCCGAAACACCGGCCTGTCGCAGACGTTCGAGGCAACTTCCGAAGAACGCCCCCACCTCACCGACGACATCCCCGTAGGCCGGGTTCGCCTGCATCGTCCGAGGGTCGCCCTGCCTGTGCATCGCGACGTAGCCCGCGCCGGTTTCGGCGATGAGCCGGGCCATCGCCGGATCCGCCGCCGAGGCGGCCACGTCGTTGACGATGTCCGCACCCGCCTCCAAAGCGGCGCGGGCCACGGCGGGTTTCATCGTGTCGATGGAGATCGCGACGGGGGACGCGAGACGGAGCGCTTTGACGACCGGAATCACGCGGCGCAATTCCTCGGCTCCATCCACCACCGCCGCGTTCGGCCGTGTCGACTCTCCTCCCACATCGATGATGTCCGCTCCTTCCGCCACCATGGACACGGCCTGCGCGATCGCCTTGTCCAGATCGACGAACCGCCCGCCATCCGAAAATGAATCCGGCGTCACGTTCAGGATCCCCATGACCAACGTCGCCCGGGGAAACTGCCATTCCCATTTGCCCGCCGTCCAGATCACGCCGGGTCCTCCTCGGCTACGGGGACCACCGACCGGCCCGAAACCACGTCGACCAGGGCATCGGCGATCCCAAGCACCACGGCATCCGGAACGCCGATGGCGGGATTGCTGGACTGGGTCAGCATGTGGATCTGGTCGTTCACGTAGTCGATGACCACGAACCGCCCGGCATCGCTCAACGTGATCTCCGTCGAGAACATTCCCATCCCGGTGAGACGGGCGATCTCCAGCGTGATCTCGCGAAGAGGAGACAGCCGGAGCGTCACCAACTCCTCGGGGGTCACTTCCCGGTAGAGGTCGTTGAAACAGTTCCACCAGCAGCACCAGATCCGGCCAAAGATGTAGTAGACCCGGAAGTAGGCCGGCTGGTCGCCCAGCATCCGGGGAATGATCCGCCGCTGAAGCAGCAGGCACCGGTCAGGCCACGCGGCCATGGAACGTGCCACGTCTTCCACGTCCATGGCGTCGAGCACGACGCCCCTTCGACCATATCCCAGGCTGGGTTTCACCACGAACGGTGAACCGAGCAGCGAAGACTCCTCGCGGGTCGGCGTCCACCTCGCCGCCGCCTCCGCCGGCAGGAGGATCGTCGGCGGCACATGGATGCCGGCGGCGATCAACCGGTGGTGCATGGCCGCCTTGTCGAAGCACGCGCGCGCCACCGACGGCGGATCGATCATGCGGACACCCAGTGCTTCCGCGCGATCAACCAGCCGCGAGAAGACGTCCTGCGGGTCATGGTGTTCGCTGTGGAGGTTGATCAGAGTCCGGGGAAGGACCGTCCCGGCATCCAGGGCTTTCAGGAACGCCTCGGCCCAAAGCGGTTCGATGAGGAAAAAGTCCAACCCGGCAGCGGCGCAGCGTTCCTGCACGCGATGGAGGAAGGCCCCATCCGTATCGAGGCCGTGCGTCATTACCAGGTCATACTTCCTCACGGCCACAGGTCAGTAGGACTCCGTCTTGCTGTCGGTCTTTGGACGTTGGATCAGCTCGATCTCGTAGCCCTCCGGAGCGTCGATGAAAGCAAAGCCGCTCTCGCCGTCGGGCTTCATCGTAGGTCCGTCCGAGTATTTCAGACCGAGCTTCGCCAAGTGCGCGCCGAAGGTTTCCAGGCTGTCGACCTCGAAGGCCAGATGGGTCAGATCGGCCTGGACCTGCACGGGTCCGCTGTTCGGAAAATAACAGAGCTCGATCAGCTCCTCGCTTCCCGGCGTCTTGAGGAACACAAGTTTGGAGCCTCGCGGCGATTCATGTTTCCGCACGACCTCGAGGCCGAGGACGTCGGTGTAGAATTGGACCGACTTCTCGAGATCATTGAGCCGGTAGCGCGTGTGAAGCAGCTTCTTGACTTTCATGCGCGGCAGCTTGGCGTCGGCGCCGACATGGCGCAACCGCCGACCAACGAATTCAAGGGGGCATGAGTTGCAGCAGATCCCACTTGTTCCCGTAGAGATCCTCGAACACGGCCACAGTGCCGTAGCTTTCGCGCCGCGGCGCTTCAAGGAACCGGACGCCCTTGGCCAGCATCGCCGCATGGTCGCGGACGAAATCGTCCGTGTGGAGGAAGAGCCATACCCGGCCAAATCCCTGCTGACCGATGCCCGCCCGCTCACGTTCGTTCTTGGCCTGCGCGAGCAGCAGGCAGGTTTCCGTGGAACCCGGCGGCGCCACCAGCACCCAGCGTTTGCTGCCGAGATCGGTGTCCTCGACCAGCCGGAACGACAGGGCCTCCGTGAACCACCGGATGGCTTCGTCGTAGTCGCGGACGATCAGGGAAACGTAGCCGATGGTTTGTCGCATGGGTGAGAGGTTGGTCACAAGCCGAGTGGAGTTCCAAGTCGGCCAAGAAATCTGATGACAAAGAGGGCAACTTGGAAAAACTCAGCCCAGCAACCCAGGGAACGCCTATGGAAATGACGATCAAACTCTCGGACGCCGCCGCCAAGACAATCGCTGATGAAGCCAAGCGTCTCGGGATTTCACCAAGCGAACGTGCGGCACAGTTTCTCGAATCCTATCACGAATCGGAGACCGAACGATTTGGGCCGGGTGTGCTGGCCGCAGGCCGAAAAGACCTGACCGATTATCTGGGGAGAATCCCATGTATCAGTAAGCTTTGGTCCAGCGGAATGGACTACCGCCATTGGTGGGTCACGTTCGCTGTGGACGAAACCTCTCCCATCGCTCGCTGCGTCATGCGGCACCTGGCTTTTCACATCAATACCGAGTCCGGCGAAATGATGATTCCGGCCGTGCTAAAACCAACTCCAGAGGAGATCGCCTCCACTAGTCCCCAATGGAGGATCGAATCGACCCAAGCGATGTTCAACCCTTCGGACTTGGTGACGTGGCTCAAAGACAACCTTCCAGCCCGATTAGAGGACCCCGAAGAATGGTTGAAGAGGGAGCGGGGCGCCCCTTGATACAGACCGTAGCCGCTAGCATTCCTAAACGGTCCCCACGGATACATCTTGCCCTGTCATCCCTGTCCAAGATGCTTCTCCTGTGAACGGAATGACCGCCATCAAGTCCATCGTCCTCGCCGCCGCCGGTTCCCTGCTCTGCGGGACGACGGGCTGGGCGCAGATTGATCCGACCTCTCGGGAGCTGGTCCAGATCGGCTACAACCAGGCGCTCCAGGGCGCGTCTCCCATCTCGGCCTACGCATTCTACTATCACAACCATCCCGGCTGGCTGAGGACGAACGTCACCCTGCGGCTGGCCGTGGCTCCGGTCTTTTTGGACAGTGAAGTCGGCTTCAAGGGACTGCTCGGCGAGAACACCGATGTCGGCCTCGGCCTGTCGGGCGGCGGCTACGGCGACAGCTATTCCGAGATCCGGCAGGGCAAGTTCCTGAAGGACGAAAGCTTCGACGGCCATAGCGCCGAAGTGTCGGCCTCGGTCTACCACCTGTTCAATCCGGGCCAGCTTCTGCCCCTCTACGGCATCGGCCGCATCGCGACGCACCACTCGTTCTACGAACGCACGGACAAGACAGCCCCGGCCTTCGCAACACCGGCCGACCGCACCTCGTTCAATGTCCGCACCGGCTTCCGCCTTGGCGGCCGTGAACCGGTCATCGCCCCCGACGTCGCGCTGGAACTGGTCGTCTTCTACGACGGCGAATTCCGCACCGACTCGGACCCGTTCGGCTTCGGCGGCGACCGCGATCTGAAGGCTCGGACGCATTTGTTCACCGCGCGCGCCCAGTTCATCTACACGTTTCCGCAGATGGACCAATACATCACGCTTGGGCTGAATCTGGGCACCAGCATCGACGCCGACCGGCTGAGTGCTTTCCGCCTGGGCGGTCTATTGCCGTTCGTCTCGGAAGATCCTCTCAACCTGCCGGGCTATTTTTTCCAGGAACTCAGCGCGCGCCAATACGTCCTGTTCAACGGCTCCTACAGCCTGCCGCTGGGCGGTGATACCGGGTGGTCCCTCACCGCGCATGGCAGCGTCGGGTCCATCGGGTATGTGCGGGGAATGGATCAGCCGGGCACCTTCCACGCCGGAGTGGGCGGTGCGGTGGGCTATCGGACCAAGTCGGACTTTGTCCGCGTCTACGTCTCCTACAACTATGG
>JAYUUX010000156.1:0-12987 GCA_043754645.1 Verrucomicrobiales bacterium
CCGACGATTCGCTCAGCAAACTTTCCCTCCCATGAAGATGCCCCAAATCCCGTTTCCGCCACGGATCATCGTGATCGACGATAATCCCGCGATCCACGACGACTTCCGGAAGATCCTCTGTCCAGCGGTCGAGGAGTCTCCGGCGGACGCGATGGAAGCCGAGATTTTCGGCGAGACCGACGGGTTGGGCTACGCCCCGGAGGAATACGATGTCGCCACTGCGCTCCAAGGCCAGGAGGGGCTTGAAAAGATCGTCGCCGCCATCGGCGCGGCCAACCCCTTCAGCGTGGCCTTCGTGGATGGACGCATGCCTCCCGGCTGGGACGGCGTGGAAACCATCCAACGGATCTGGAAACAGGTCCCGGACCTCCAGATCGTCTTCTGCACCGCGTTCTCGGACTATTCTTGGCGCGAAGTGCTGGCCCGGATCGGTGGGAACGACAACCTCGTCATCCTAAAAAAACCGTTCGACAACATCGAGGTCGCCCAGCTTGCCCGTTCGCTCAGCCAGAAATGGGCGCTCCGCCAACAGGTCCAGTTCCAGACCCGGAACCTGCAAACGCTCGTGGAGGCGAGGACGCTGGAGCTTCGCCGCTCGAACCTCGGGTTCATGATGGCCAACGACCAGCTCGCCACCGCCATGGCGGTGAAGAACGACTTCATCGCCAACATCACCCACGAGCTCCGGACTCCGGTCCACGGGATCATCAGCGCGGGAGCGCTTCTGGGCGGAGGATCGCCGTCCGCGGAGGACAGGGAGACCTTGGCGATCGTGCAGGAGTGCTCCCGGACCCTGCTCGGGCACATCGACAATCTCGTCGCCATCGCGGAGAAGGGCAGTGCCGCGCCGCTGCCGTCTTCGACTTTTTCGTGCCGGTCCGTGATCGACGAGGTCTTGGAACGTCACCGCCCGGCCATCGCGGACAAGGGTCTCTTCCTCCGCGCCGTGCTCGACCCCGTCTTGGCCGAGCCCTTCAAGGGCCACCCCGGCGAGCTGGGTGAAGCCCTCGGGCAACTGGTGTCGAACGCGGCCAAGTTCACTGCAAAGGGGATGGTCACTGTCTCGTCCCGCATCGAAGTGGCGCCCGGCAAAACACGGGTCCTCGATGTGGAGGTCCGCGACACCGGGCCAGGTATCCCCGACGATGTGCAAGCCAGGCTGTTCACCCCGTTCTCCGCCGGAGACTCGTCCTTCATGAAACAGCAGGCCGGCCTGGGTCTGGGCCTGGCCGTCTGCCTGCATCTGGTTTGCCGCATGGGCGGATCGCTGGACATCAAGGGTTCCGAAGGCCACGGAACCGTCGCGAAGATCCGCGTTCCGGAAGCGGCCTGACCAGGCCGATCGCCTGTTGATCGGGCGCCGCGGCCCCGCCGACTTCGGAGCCCGAGACCTCTGCGCGGCCGCAGGAGAATTCCGAGGAGGAGGAGACCACAGTTCCCGGATGGCCGGGCGTGCGGCGCAGGCCGTGTCCTGGCCGCGGTCATTCGGTCAGCCAACGGAGCGGCTTGGGGGCGGTCCACATGACGGGCTGCCAACGCCAGCCGGCGTCGGTGACGGTTTCGATGAACGGCGCCTTCAGCTTTTGGAGATCGAACGTGTAGGTCTTGCTCAATTCGCCGGTGGGTTTGCCATCGGGTCCGAGTTGCACGCCGGCGACGCGGACGTGTTCCACCTGGAAAAGCATCATGCCGACGGACGCCTTCCAATCGACCCGCAGTCCGCCCGCTCCGGCCGAGGCGTCGAAGGCGCTCCAGAATTCACGGATGCGGACCTTGTGCGAGGAGGCGTCGAACTCGAGGACGAGCTTGTGGATGCGCTTCATCTGGTGGGCGCGCATGAGATCGAACCAGCGCGCGTCGGCGTAGCGCCAAGTGACCTCGAGCGACTTGCCGTCGTCGCCTGGCTTCACGATGACGGGCGTGTCCGTCTGGTTCACGGCGAGCAGTTGTTGGCGGAGAGTATCGAGGTCCGCGACCTGTGCGGTGGCGGGCGGGACGCTGGCGGACCAGGCGGATGCCTTGAAGAACCAGCCGACGGCGAGCAGAAGATTGATGACCAGGAACGTGATCATCACCGGGATGTTCTTCGAGAGGCGGGTCGAAACTTGTTGTTTGGAAATGCCCTCAGATTTGGCGACCGGGGCCGCGTCGTCGGAGATCGGGCCGAGCGCGCGGATGCGGTTGGCCACGACGCTTTCACGTGTGGCGCCAGTCCAGGCATAGAGTTCGTTGCCAGCAGCGGCGACGTGGTTCCACTCGCCCTGTCCCTTGTAGCGTTTGGCAGTCCAACCGGACGTGTCACTGCCCGTGACCTCGCCGAATTGGAAACCGGAGCCGTAGCGGTTCAGCGCGGCTTGGGCGCTTTCGGCGTTGGCGAAACGCGCAGCCATGGCGGATTCGCCCGTGGCGCTGAACGACAACTTGGCCTCGATGGCTTCGCCGAGAATGGCCTCGAGCGCGCGTTTGGCATCGGTGATGAGCGACGGATCGGCCTTGGGCCCGAAGACGACTTCCCACGCGACGGGTTTGAGGGCCGAACCGGCCGAAGCCTTCTGCCGCTCGGGGTTTTCCGGCGCGGCGGTCTGAGCATTGACGGCGCGGCGATGAGCCAGGGCGTCGAGCACATGCACCGTCGCCTGCGGCACACCGACGATGGCGAGGAAGCCGAAGAAGAAGATGAGCGGCTTCACCGATGTGCCGGATCGGAGCATCAAGGAGCCGAGGACGAGGGCGAGCAGCAATGAGATCAGCAGGAAGGCAGCGATGCCGGCGATCGCGGGATACTCACGGAAGGTCTGGAGAAGGCGGTCCATGGTGCAGGAAGATCAACGGTTGAAGAGGGAAGAGACACCGACATAAATGCCCAGGGCCACGGCCGACACGAAGGCCATCGCCGCGATAGGCGTGAGCAGAGCCATGGCGGCTTCGGGCCCGAGCAGGTAGGGGAGTGGGCGGTTCATGGAGGAAAGTGCGGTTCAATCCCCGGTTCACTTCGTTGGTTCGACTTTGTCTTTGAAGTCTTCAATGACCCGGGCGAAATCCACACCGGTGCCGGCGAACTTCTCAGTGAGCATGCGAGACATTTCCGTGCCGGTTCCCCGCAGGTCCTTGAGGTGCTTCTTCGTCGTGTAGTTCGGGGCGGGGATGCGCTCCACCCAGCGCTCCATCGCCTTGCGCGCGGGGCGGGCGAGGCGGGTTTGCTCAGTGGGCGTCAGGGTGGCGCTGTGGAGGAACCCAACCGCCGGCTCGACATGGCCGGTCTCCAATTCGGCGGCGAGCATATCCAGAAATTTAGGATGCGAGCGCAGGCGAGCGGTGGCGGCCTCGCGCACCGCGCGGCTTGCATGGCGATTCGCCTGCCAGAGCAGGTCTTCAAAATTCTCCTCCGGATCGAGTGTGGAGATTTTGGCGACACGTTCCTGTTCCGAGGGGCCGGGGTGGCTGAGGCGGTGGACGATGCCCCTCACACCGCCAGCGCCAGTGCGGACAATCCAGAAGCCGGCGAATGCCACGCAGGCAACGAGGCTCAAGGCGGTGGCGATGGTCCACGGCAAACGCAGCCACTGCGTTGAAATTCCGGGCAAGAGCTTTTGATTAAGGCTCAAGACCACCAGCAACACGGTGGTAAAGTGAACGAGGTAAATCACCGGGCTGTAGAGGCCGCGCGGCGTGAATCCGGGCCGGATATACAGGGCGACGAACACGAACGTCACGACCGCCAGCGCGAGGGGCGCGGCGACGGTGAGCGTGTAAAGCGCGGGCCGGCCCAGTCGCAGCCAGTCGAATCCGCCGCTGGCGGTCACGCAGAGCAGCGCGCCCATCAGCAGCAGCCACAGGGGAATCAAAGCGAACAGGATGGGCGTCACCCATTCATCGTTGCTCAGGTTTTTCTCCGCGTAAGCCCACAGCAATTTTTGCAGCGGCAGCAGAAAAATGATCGTGGCTATGACGACGCAGATGTTGCCGATGATTTGATGGAGTGGTGAGACGTTCATTTGAGCAAAGCGACGGCGAGGATGATTCCGAAGATGACCGTGGGCGCGAACGCGGCGACGGCTGCCCAGCCGGGCTGGCCCGCGCGCAGCAGAACAATGCCGACCACCACGCCCGCGACTCCGAGCACGGAAATTCCGGCCATCCAAAACTTGAGCGCGCGGATCTGGGCGGGAGTGGAGTTCGCGCCCCCGGCCATGCAGAACACGAGTGCGGTGAGGGTTGCGAGCGTGGTGCAGATCATCGCGAAGATGGGGAGGAGGAGTTTCATAGGCTTCCTTTCTGTCTGTGCATTTCCCAATGACTCTGAGGAGAGGGTTTTTCTTCGGTCGGATCGTAGCCGAATTCACGGGCGAGCGCGGCCCGGAACTGGTCGCGTTCGTAGGAGAGCGCCTCGCCTTCTCCGCCGCTGGTCGCCCAGCCCGCGTAGGTCCCCATCCACTCCACGGCCAGCTTGAAGGCGGCGATGGCGCGGGGCTCGTTGCCCGCGCGCTGAAACGCGCGCATCCGCTGCGCATACATCTCCGCGATGGATCCCGCCACGCCGATGTGGTCGATCGCGCGGCGCATCTCTTCTTCCATCGCTTCCAGCCGGTCCGGGCCTTCCGTGCTTTGCGCCGCACGAGACCAAGCTGCCGTGTTCATTGGCGCAGATTTCTTTTCCGGCGGCGGCACGATCATTTCGCGTTTCGACTGATCGTGAAACGCGGGTATGACGCGCGGTGTGGTGACGTCTTCGCCGACTTCAAAATACTCGCGCATGTGACCGTTGCGCGGGCCGGTTTGCGCGCGCAACGGAAACACCAGTTCCACTCTTCCAGACGCGCTTTCGATCTCCATGTGGAGTTCCATGCGGAGTTGATCCAGGGAAAGCCCGCGCAACACACCGCTCTCACCGGCGCGCATCGTGGTGCCCGAAGCGTCGGTGAAGTCCCGGAGAACGGTGATGCGATGGTCCACGCGGAGGTTGTCGATGGTCATGCTCATGGGTTCGGGGCGTTGAAGCGCGAGCCTTTGGGAGTTTCGAGAGCGAAGGACTTGAGCATTGCGAACCACGCGTCGCGCACGGAGTCGGCGAACATTTCCGGCGCCGTCAGGGTGAGGTTTACCAGGCGGTTGCCGTCTTCGAAGAACGCGAAACGAACGACCATCGGGCCGAGTTCGGACGGCTGGACGGCCTCACCGACGACGGCGGGAACCCCGGCGACGGCGTCCTGGCCCACGGCGCGGGGCTGGAGCTGGTTGTGGTTCAGGAGATACATCGCCCAGTCGTGAACCGTCCCGTCTTCGTAGGCGGGACGCGCGGCGAACGCGAAGACGATGGCGGCGTGCGGCGCGGTCACGATCGCGAGCGGGACGAGCATCGTCGGGTTCGAGAAATCGACGTCTTCCTTCGGCAAGTCGTGGCTGATCCAGTCGACGGGCAGATCGGCCGTGAAGCCGAGTTCGGCGATGCGATCGGGGAAGGTGCGCGGGGCAAGTCGGAGGGTGGTGTTCATGGTGGGAGTCATTTCACGGCCGGAACGGACCCGGCGCCGGCTGACAGCGCCATCCAATAGTAGGCGAGCCAGGTGACGAGGTAGAAGACGGCGAAAAGCAGGACGGTCGCGGACTCTGCCACCATCTGCCAGATGCAGAGGCCGATGAGCAGGACGGCGACTCCGGCGGCGACGTGGAGCAGCGTTTTGTTGGCGGGCAACATCAACGCCGCAGCCAGAACCGCCGCCCCGATGACGGGCACCAGCGTCCACAGGACGCCGGCCGGCGACGCGCCGAACGAGCGCCGGAACTGGCTGCCGACGAACACGAGGAACGTGTAGCCGCCACCGGCGAGGAGTGTGACCACGAGCAGGGTCCAGCGGAGCGTGTTCATGGGATCAGGGAAGCGGTTGGTTAAGGCCGACCAGAAGCAGGGCGAGCCACAGGAACCGGACGAGGAGGACGGTGCGATCGGCTTCGGGTGTTCCGGAAGCGGTGTATTCTGGGGACGAATCAAGCGATGGAGGTGCATTCACCTGTGGAATCCGCTGGCGCGGGCTCTTATTCACTTGGAGCCCCCGCCTGAAATCTTCACGAGGCGGAAGAACTTGGGCTGGCCGGCAGTGGGAACGGTGACGGTGTGTTCCGTGGCCGTGTCGACAACGGCGGTGGGTTCGGTCGTCCAGTCTTGGGCGGTGAGCGACGTGGCGTATTGCAGGGTCAAGCCCGTGGCCGAAACGGGCCACGAGAGGCGGAGCTGGCTGCCGCCGATCTGTGCCATCGAAAGGAAAACTTTCTGAAAAGGGCTGGTAGCCGTGATTGATCCAGTCAGGTAGAAAATCTGCCTCTCCGACCCCTGCTTGTTTGCAGAGATCAGAAGCGATCCGGAATCAAACTGTGGGTAACCCGGGATGAACGTAGGGAGTGCGTCAGAACTGACTGCGGTTTTTTTGAAGTCCTTGAAGTTGATCTCGATCGCACCTTGGTCGAAATCAAACGGGATTGGCGCTCCGTTCACCAGCGGAGAACCGCCGGCTGTGTAGAGGTTCAACTCGTCGAAACTCCCCGAAAGGTTGTCGCGCACCGCGATGCCCGCAAAGTTGTTGCCCGGATTTCTGTTGGTGGACGAAAAGGTCGTCCCTCCGATTTGGACAACCACCGTAATGCCGGTGTTCGTGCTGAAGTAATACTGGCTGGAAGAGGCAGAGGGATTGTAGTCCCCGCCATTGAGGGCAGCGGTGTCGTAGGTGACGTATCCGGAGAAAGGCATGCCGACCGTGATGTTCGACGGAACTGCGTTCGAGTTGTTGTCGGCCCGTGAGAGGACCCCGCTGAAACCCCAACTGACGACGGCGGCCGAGGAGCGCGAAGCGGGGATAAGCCAGACGAGGATTGCGAGGGAAAGAGTGGCGAATGTTTTCATGGGGTGTTGGGAGAGGTTGGGTGCAGCGCACTGGATCGCCCGACGATGTGGGATGGCCTGCCGGGACCCGGCCTCTTCACAAGAAGGGGCCTGGGAGCGGATGGGCCACACGGAAGCCGCGCCGCCCCGGTCGGGATCGACCTGGTATTGCGGACCATCGCACGCCGTCGTTTGCTGTTCCGGTGTCTGCACGCCCCTGTTCTAGGTTGTCCGAACATCGAGCGGTATCGGACCTCGGACGGAGACTGGGCGGGTGTTGGCAGGCTTTTTCTCCGACCTTGGTCTGAAGTGCGGGGAGGCGGAGTTCACCCGCGAAGGGCGCGGAGAAACGCGAAAAAGCCCGAGGGGTAGCCCCAGACGGCCGTCTGCGCTGATCCGAAAGTGCGCCGATTTACATCGGCGGCTACGAAGCTCGATAGATGGTAGAGCGAAGGCTCCCGCCGAGCCGCCTTGTGGGTTGCGGGGACCGAGAAGGACGGTCCGGAGAGCCCATCGGCGGAGGTCGTCTTGAAAGGCCAGCTTGGCCGGCCGTGTTTGCAGAACGTTTTTAGGCGGCTCGGCGGGAGCCGTCGCCCTACCGCCGACGCCTCACTTCCAAAGCGAGCTGGTCACGGCTTTGCCGGTCTGTGCGTCGATGACCACCAGCAGCGGTTCGGAAACCTTGTCGGGAATCGGCAGGCGTGTCCCGACGAAGGCGGGGAAGCGCGTGTCGGGCAGGATCTGTTTCAGGAGAAGACGATGGAGGCCGGTGTCGATCTTCCAGACGAGTTGGCCGGCGAGATCCACACGGGCGACCACCAGCGTTCCCGTCAATCCGGGTTCGGAGGTGTAGGCGACGAGAAAGCCCCCGGGACCGGACAGCCTGATGGGTTCGCCATCCGGGTCGGCACTGACAAACGCCGCATTGAGCAACCCGTCTCCCGGCACGACCGCGATCGAGAGCAATTCGTAGGCGGACCGCTGGATGGTGGGGCCGAGGGTGCCCTTGTAGAGCTGGCGCAGTTCCTTGGCGTCGTCCGCACTGGTTCCACGCCGGACCCACGAACCCTGCTTGTAGCTCCGCTCGGCATCGCGCGCCGAGAGCAGTCCCAGCCATTCAGTGGCTGAAGGAAACGCGCCCTTGGCGAGAAACGATTCCGGCTTGGGCTCCAAAGGATGCCTCGCGGCGACGCGCCTGTCGTTGACCTGCGTCGCCTTGAGCGTCCCGGGATCGAGCTCGAAAATTTGCTGACGGTCGGTCGAGGCGACGCGGAGGCGCTTTTCAAAAGTCATCCGCCGCGTGTCGTCCCACTGTTCGCCGAGTCCCGGATTGGCGCGGCGCAGCTGGTCGGCGCCGATGAGTTTGCCGGTTTGGAGATCCACACCGACCAGCCCCTTGATGTGGCACCAGACAAACCGGCCGTCGCCGCCGATCAGTTCCATCGTGTTGAGGTCGTTCGCCGTAAAACCGTCGGCGATCGGAAAGCGGTGCCCGGGTGAACTGCCGTCGACCGGGTAGACGAACACCCCGACGCGGAAGCGGTCGTTTCCGCCACTGCGGTTCAAGGAAGGCACGTAGGGCTCCAGCGTCTGGATGAGTGTGGCGATGTGCTGCTCGGAGCGGACGGACAGTCCGAGCGGCGAACCATGGGGGACGCGGATGGAGAACATTTTTTTGGCCGTGGCGGCGACGGCGACGAAGACGAGCAGGCCGACCGCGAGGATGATCATGAGCTTGGTCTTCCGGGGGCTGTTCAGGGGCAGATACATCGGGGGGGGGCGGGTTGAACCGTGATTCAGCGGAGGTTGATGAAGCCGCGCAGGTCGTCGATCTCCGCGCGGCTGGTCGGCGCCTTCTGCCGGATCAGTTCGCTGGCGACCCGCTGCAGGATTTCGGTCCTGCGGGCTGCCGCCCACGGGTGTTTCCTGGACCACTCGGCGCCGGTCCCGACCCCGATGGTGGCGAGGACGTCTCCTCCGCCGAACTCCCAGTAGAACGTCAGGCTGCCTTCGTGGTCGTGGTAGACGACGCTCCCCTCGCGGCCGTTCTCCGAGATGTCCACGCTCCAGCCGTGTGGACGGGTCCCGGAGCCAAAGGCTCGTTTGAAGGATTCGAACATGGGTGGCATGGGGTTGATCTTGGGATCGTCGGCGGGGGATTGGCCGCTTCCGACGGCAAGGTTTTAACTGTCGGCGCGGTCGGGCGGTATCGGACCTCGGCCGGAGACCGTCCGAAGAAAGGCGGTTTCAGCCTCCGACCAAAGTCGGAAGCCCGCAGGTTTGAAATCACGTGAGGGCTTCCGGGGAGACCGGTAGCGTGCGCCGGATGTCATCCCGCCCGAACAGCAGCCCGACCCCGCTCCCGGGCCACCTCCGCAGGATGTGGCTCGCCTATCTGGTGCTGGCGCTCGGGTTGCTGGTGACGTGGACGATCCGCACGGGGCTCAAGGAGGCGGCGGAGGCGGAGGATCTGGAACGATTCGAGACCGAGGTGAGGCGGAGCTACGCCGCGATGGGCTCGCGGGTGAACCACTACCTCGTCGCCGTGCAGCATCTCCAGGGTTTCCTGCACGCCGCCGGCGAGGTCGACGAGGACAAGTGGAGGCGTTGGATCCCGAGCATGAATTGGCGCTGGCAGTATCCGAACCTGCTCGAGATCGGTTTCGCGGAAAGGACCGGTTCGGAAGCCCCGGCCGTGGTTCTCACGGCCACGTTAGGAGGGCCGACCAATTTCCCCGTCGGGTTCCGGATGGCCGGCGATCCGGCCCTGCAGGCGGCGATGGACCGGGCGACCCTGGAGGCGCAGACGAAGTCCTCCGGCGTCCGGGACTACCCCGGGCGGGACGGCAGGATGGAGGCCGCCCATGTGGTCGTTTTCCCCGCCTACCGGGGTGGATACGAACCGAGGACGTCGGAAAGGCGCGCGGCGCTGCGGGGCTTCGCCTTCGGGGTATTCCGCGCCGGCGACCTCTACACGGAGACGGCCGGGGCCGAGACGAACCTCCTCGTGAAGATGGAAGTGAAGGACGTGACGGATGCCTCCGCCGAGGCGATGCGGCGCATCACCAACTCCGCCGGAACCACCATGAGGCGGGGACGCGACTACGTGCGCACGGAGGTCAATCCCGCGCTCGGACGGCTTTGGAGCCTGGAGTTCAGTTCGCTGCCGTCCTTTCGCACCAGCTCCAAGCAGGATGTCGCCCATGTGGTGCTCATCACGGGCTCCGCCCTGAGCCTGACCTTCTTCGCCATCGCCTGGGTGCAGGCCGCCGGGCGCGGCCGCGCGCTGCTGCTCGGCGCCGAGATCACGACGTTGAACGCGGACCTGGAGAGCCGGATCGGCGAGCGAACCCGGCAGCTGGAGGCCGCGAACCTCGGGCTGCAACAGGAGGTCGAGGACCGGAAGCGCGGGGAAAAGGTGCAGCACGCGACCTTCGAGATGTCCGAGGCCGTCCATGCGGCCGGCGACCTGCGGAGCCTTTACCTGCGCATCCACGAGATCGTTGGAAGCCTGATGCCGGCGAAGAATTTCTTCCTCCTGCTGCACGATCCGTCGTCGGACAAACACGTCTACGTCCACCACGTCGACGAGATGGACGAATGGCCGATCCCGCGGCGGATCACCAGCGGCCTCGTGGGCTATATCCTGCGGACGGGGAACGCCCTTCTCGTCGACCGGGCATCCATGTCCGATACGCGGAACGAATGGCATTTCGTTTCCGGCACGCCGTCCGAGATCTGGCTCGGCGTGCCGCTGGTCGTGGGCGGCCAGACGATCGGCGTGATGGCGGTGCAGGACTACAAGAACCCGAAGGTCTACGGTGAAACCGAAAAGCAGATCCTGACGTTCGTCGCGGAGCAGACCGCGCTGGCCATCGAGCGCAAGAGGTCCGAAGCGGCCGTGGCCGTGAGCGAATCGCTGCAGCGCGCGGCGGACGAGCGGTTCCGCAAGGCGTTCCATTTCAGCCCCGCCCTGATGGTCCTGACGCGTTTCCGGGACGGCAAGTTCATCGCGGCCAACGAGGCCTTCCTCAAGGCGTCGGGCTATCGCGAGGACGAGGTCATCGGGCGGCTGGCGGGCGACCTGAACATCTACGCGCGGCCGGAACAGCGGCACGAGTTCCGTGCGCTCCTCGAGGCCCGGGGCGTGGTGAGGGACCGTGAGCACTTCCTCCTGACCAAGGACGGCAACGTCCTGACGCTCCTCGTCTCGGGTGAGATGACGACGATCGACGGAGAGCCCCATGCGATGACCGTGGCGCTCGACATCACGGCGAGGAAACGGGCCGAGCAGGAGACGCTGCGGGCCTTCGAGGCGGAGAAGGAGCTCAACGAACTCAAGAGCCGCTTCGTCTCCATGGTCTCCCACGAGTTCCGCACGCCGCTCGGGATCGTCATGTCGGCGGTCGAGCTGCTGCAGCACTACATGGAGCGGTTGCCGGCGCCGAAACGGGCCCAGCTCCTCGAAGACATCCGCAGCGCCACGCGCCGCATGGGCGAGCTGATGGAGCAGGTCCTCCTGCTCGGGCGCGTCGAGGCGGGCCGGTTGACGGCCGAGTTCGCGCCGGTCGAGATCGGGGCGCTCTGCCGGAAGCTGCTCGACGAGGCCGTCTCCGCCACCAACGGCCGGTGCCCGGTGAAGCTCGAGGTGGATGTTCCCGCCGACCTCGCCGCGCTCGGCGACGAGGCGCTGCTGCGGCACATCTTCACGAACCTGATCTCCAACGCGTCGAAATATTCGCCGGAAGGCTCGGAGGTCCGCTGGAACGTCCAGCGTGACGGCGACGACGCGCTGTTCATGGTCATCGACAACGGCATCGGCATCCCGGCGGCCGACCTGCCGCGGATGTTCGAGGCGTTCCATCGCGGACGGAACGTGGGCGAGACCCAGGGGACAGGACTCGGGCTGCTCATCGTGAAACACTGCGTGGAGCTCCACGGGGGACGCATCGACGTCGTGTCGGAGGAAGGCGTGGGAACGACCTTTACCGTCCGCCTGCCTCTGTTCCGCCCGCGGCCGTCGTGACCGGAGCCACCCTCGCCGCGCCCCGCAGCATCGAATCCCGGACGAATCCGAACAGGGCGACCCAGGCCGCCTCCGCTGCTTTGTCGAAACCGTCGCCCAGGGTGTCGCCGAGCATTCCGACCAGGGCGGAACCCACGGTGGCATAGTGCTGCTCCTCCACGCCGTAGCCCACGTGGCGCGCGCCGAGTTTCTCGAGCTCGACCTCAAGGGCGGCCGGCTGCTCGAGCATGCTCACGGCCACGCTGAGGATCTCCATCAGCTTTCGTCCCTGCTCCTCGATGTCGTTGCCGAACATCGGCCGGAGCGACGGATCCAAGGAGAAGAGACGGCGGTAGAAGACCAGAGCAGCCACCTGTTTCTGGCGTTCGACCAGCGAGAATGTGCGGCGGACGAGGTGGATTTGCTGTCGGTCCATTTCCCCGGATGGAAACACGGGCGACTCCGGACGGGCACTCCGACTTTGGTCGGATGGCGTTTGAACCCCGGGCCGTGCAACGTCCACCACGCCCGCCATGAAGAAGATCCTCATCATCGAAGACCAGGCGCCCATGCGCCGGAACATCGCCCTCATGCTGGAACTGGAAGGCTACGAGGTCCTGACCGCCGAGAACGGCCGAGTCGGCCTGGACCTCGCCCGTTCCGCGAAACCGGACCTGGTCCTCTGCGACGTCATGATGCCGGAGATGGACGGCTACGGCGTGATCCAGGGACTCCGGGCCGACAAGGAGACCGCGACGATGCCGTTCGTCTTCCTCACGGCCAAGGGCGACCGGCCCGATGTCCGCATCGGGATGAACTTCGGCGCGGACGACTACCTCACCAAACCCGTCGTGCGCGATGATCTGCTGGCCGCGGTCCAGGTGCGGCTGGACCGGTCGGAGGCGGTCGAAGAGCGGGTCCACGCGGCGGTGGGCCAGGGCGGGTTCAATCCCGATTTCAGTTCGCACGAGCCGTTGAAGACAGCGCTCCAGATCACCAACCGTGAAGCCGAAGTGCTTCTCTGGGTCGCCCAAGGCAAGAGCAACGGCGACATCGCCACGATCCTCGACATGAGCGAGAAGACCGTGAAGCAGCATCTGGGAAGCGT
>JAYUUX010000157.1:0-3870 GCA_043754645.1 Verrucomicrobiales bacterium
TCACCTGTTCCGCGTGGGCATGCAGGTGCGCGACCGCACTTCCACGGACATGTGGCGCGTGATCAACGGGCTGAACGACCGGCTCTCTGCGCCGACGGCCAGTCTCGTGATGTTGGCGGGCGACGCGGTGGGCGTGCTGAATGAAGTGCTGTTGAACCTGGCCGCCTTCCACGGACTGGCCCGCGAGAACATGACCCGCGCGCAGGGTTGGCGCTTCCTCGACATGGGCATGCGGATCGAACGCACGATCTACCTCTGCAATTTCCTCGATTCCGCCCTGCGCAGCCCGGAGGCGGACAACCCCAGCGTGCTCGAAGCCGTGCTCGAAGTGGCCGACAGCACGATCACCTTCCGCAGCCGCTACAATCTCATGCCGAACATAGCGGCGGTCTACGACCTCGTGATGCTCGACGACACGAACCCGCGTTCGCTGCGGTTCCAGCTCGACCAGATGTCCAAGCACGTCGAACGCCTGCCCCAGCAGAAGGACAACGCGCTTCCCAGCGAGACCCAGCGCGTCCTGTTGCAATGCCTGACCCGCCTTCGCCTGATGGACCCTCGTCCGTTGAGCAGGCAGACCAGTGACTGGCACGACAGCGAGGTCGGCGCCGTCCTGCAGGATGTCATCGACGCGATGCCGAAACTGTCCGACGCCATCGCGGTGAACTACTTCGCCCACTCGGCCATCTCCCGCGCAGGAGGCTCATGAACTACGTCATCACCCACACGACGGTTTATGAATACTCCGAGGCGGTCACGGTCTCGCACCACGCGGCGCGGCTGAAACCGCGCATGACGGAGGTCCAGAACCGGCACGACTTCACCCTGCGAATCCTCCCCGAGCCCACCGTCTGGAACCGCCGCACGGACTACTTCGGCAATCGCGTCGCTTTCTTCGGCATCCAGGAGATCCATCGTCGTCTGGAGATCACGGCCGTGTCGCGGGTGTCCGTGAAACGACAGACCCCGCCGGTGCCGGGCCTGTCGCCGGAATGGGAAAAGGTCGCCGATCTGTTCCGCGACCCGGTCTCTCCCGAAGTCGTGGAGCCCTATCAATACTGCTTCAGTTCGCCGCTGCTGCGGGTTTCGATGGAACTGGCGGACTACGCGGCGGGAAGCTTCAAGCCCGGCACCCCGCTCCTTGCTGGCGTTCTCGACCTGACCAAGCGGATCCACAAGGACTTCAAATACGACCCCGTCGCCACGACCGTCGCGACGCCTCTGGAAATGGTCCTCAAGCACCGCCGTGGCGTCTGCCAGGACTTCGCGCACCTGGCGATCGCGAGCCTCCGTTCGCTCGGTCTGCCCGCCCGCTACGTCAGCGGTTACCTGCGCACGCACGCTGCGCCGGGCAAAGCCCGTCTGGTTGGAGCGGATGCATCGCATGCCTGGTTTTCCGTCTTCTGCCCGAGCTTCGGATGGATCGACTTCGATCCCACCAACAACCTCATGCCCGCAGAGGAACACATCACCGTCGCCTACGGTCGGGATTTCAGCGATGTCAGTCCTGTAAGCGGAATCATCACCGGCGGCGGCCAACACGAGGTCAAAGTCAGCGTGGATGTGGCCCCGGTAGAAGCCTAGCCCACGGAGCGGTCACTTCGCCGGACCAGTCGGATCGGAGGGCTTCGCCGGATTTCCGTCCTGGCTCTTCAAGCGTCGGAACATCACGACGTATTTGAAAATGAACAGCGCGGCGAACACCACCCAGAAGGCGATCGATATGAGTCCATGCGTCGCGAAGGCGCCGACGATGCACGCGACCTGGACCAGCAGAAGTCCGAAGAGGATCCGGCGATTGTCTTTCATCGATGGGGTCGGTTGATCGGGCTTTGGCCGTTTACTGCGCCGTGATTCCGGGTTTGGTGAACGCCTTCACGTCGGTGAAACCGGCGGCGCGCGCGGCTTCGGTTGCCTTGAGCACCGTTCCCCACGGGGCTTCGGTGTCGGCGCGGATGAAGACGGGAAGCTTCTTGCCGGCGGCGGCCTTTTCCTTGAGCAGTGCCTGAAGGCGTTCCGCCGTCACCGGCTGGGTGCCGAGGTAGATCGGACCGGATTTTGGAACCGTGATCACGATCTGGGAATCGCCCGCGCCAGCCTTCTCCGCGCTGCGGCCATCGGGGAGCGTCAGGGCCACGGCCGGCTGGTTCTTGAACGTGGTGGAAACCATCATGAAGATCAGCACGACCATGAGCACGTCGATCAACGACACGATGATGACGCCGGGCATGGTCCTCTTCTTTTTCGAGATGAACTGCATGGCAATTCCTCAGCGGTTGCCCGATTCACCGGCGCCGTGACGGCGCAGGAACTCATCGCAGACGTTCTCCATCTCGATGGCCAACGTCTCCACGCGGCGGTTGAAGAAGCTCCACGAAACCAGCGACGGGATGGCCGCCATCAGGCCGAACATCGTCGCGTTAAGCGCCGTGGCGATGCCCCGGGCGAACTCGCTGTTGTCGTTCGTCGGCCCGCCTTTGCCGATGCTGGCGAAGAGCAGGATCAATCCGTAGACGGTCCCGACCAATCCCATCAGCGGCGCGGCTCCGACCACGATCTCCATGACGAAGAGGCCGCGCTCCATCCCGGCGATCTCCTGACGCGCCCGGGTCTGCAGGGCGCTTGCGGTCTCGGGCTTCGGCCAATCGCGATGGGTGTCGGCAAAGAGCAGGAGACGGCTGATCGGCGACGGGTTCTGTTCACAGACCGAACGCAGCATGGGCAGATCGCTGGCGGAGCGGCAGTTCCTCGCGGTGGTCAAGACGACCTCGGGCAGGACCTTTCCGCGCCGAAGGGCCAGTCCGCGCTCGATGATGAGCGTGAGGCCGACGATCGACGTCAGGATGAGCAGGATGATGATGACGGTTTCCATTCGTGAACTTTCGGGATCGTTTATTGGAGGTAGTAAAAGGTGAAGGTGATCTTCCGCAGGTCGGACCCGATCTCCCGCCGCATCTCGCGCGGCCATTCCGGATACTTCGACGGGTCGATGATCGCACTCTGGCAGTAGAGGGTCAGGGCCGGGTTGACGTTCGACTTCTTGACCGTCATGTCGGTGATGCGGCCGTCAGCGGTCAGATTAAACTCAAGCTGGACTTCACCGACTTGGTTAACCGAAACGTTTTCGAGTATTTGAAACCAACGCTCACTGACCGCATCGATGAAAGCTTTGTCATAGGCGCCATTCTGAGTGGCCTTAATGTCGTGCCCGAGCCGGCCCTTGTTCGAGACACCACCCTGGATCAGGGTCCGCGCGGTCGGATCACCGCCCTGTTGGCGCGCCTTCACCTCGGCAATCGATCGCGGACGTCGTGGCTGCTGGGCGGACTCGGCGAGGCCTTCC
The DNA here is from genome assembly GCA_043754645.1 of Verrucomicrobiales bacterium. GTDB lineage: Bacteria > Verrucomicrobiota > Verrucomicrobiia > Limisphaerales > CANJSG01 > CANJSG01. The sequence goes on from JAYUUX010000157.1 coordinate 3,344, forward strand.
CCGACTTCGCCGTTCGCAGTCCCCTCAACGGTCCGGGGTTCGGCCTTGGCCATGAGGGTTTCACCCGCTTGTTTCTGCTGGCTCTTCTTTCCAGCCTTGGTCGGCGACGTGATGTCCGACTCCTTCACGTTGGGCTGGGCGGTTGTGGGAGGCTGGGCAACCGATGGTTGGAGCGGGACGTCTCTTGCCTCTTCGGCGGACCGTTTCCCCTTGGGCTTGGCTTCCGTGACCTTGAGGAAAGGCAACTCGCGTCCCTTCACGTTCGGGTCTTCGGCTGGTTTTGCCAGGTCCGGGTTCGCCGCGCGCTGGTCGACCGCACCGTAGAACTTGGGTTTTTCCGGAGGGGTCGTCGACGCAAGGGGATCAACATCAAGGAAGGTAAGCGCCGAAGCCGGGGCTGCCTGGTCCTGTTGCTGAGCCGCCAACCGCGCCTGAATCGCCTTCTGGCTTGGGGTCAAAAAATTCTGCAACGCCTGCAGCCACGCGGGCATGCCCTTCGGTTGCCACCAGCCGAGACTCTTGCCGAT
>JAYUUX010000158.1:0-7999 GCA_043754645.1 Verrucomicrobiales bacterium
TACCAGAAGTCTTACCGCACCGTTCCGGGAAAGGTGGACTTGGCGGTGACGGTTGACCTCAAGCATTCCCACCAAGCCGGCTGGGCTCCGCCGGAAATCGCGCTCTATGTCGACAGCGTGCTGGGCGGAGGAAAGCCCTTGGCGCGTCTGGGTGAAACCGTCGTTTCGGCCGACACAGTCTCCTCATCGGTAACGACCGCCGTGCCGTTGAAGAAAGCGCAACTCAACTACGCCACAGCCGAGGGCGTCTGGCAGAAGCGCGTTTGGCAAAAAGCGGAAGCGCGGATCGAAGGGGGCCGGGTCGTCGCCGCCCTGCCCGATGTCCGACCTCTCGTCTGCTTCCTGACGGTGACGGATGAGCGAGGCGCGACGACGAGTTCGCCCCACGTGGAGCTGGGCGCGGGCCGTTGAGGATGGGTTGCAAACTGGTCCGCGGATCATCCTAAGTCTTGAGGAAGGCTTGGGATTGGTTTCTCCTTTCGCGGGCCTGCGGATTTCGGCTAACGCCGCATAAATCCAAGGCCGATGCAGGGACGGGAAAATCCATGAATCCACCTTCGACAAGCGACAAACCATTGGGCGGAGGCGCGCGGGCCGTGCTGCTTCTAGCCGCGACATCCGCCGTGCTGGGGTTCTACCTTTTTGCCCTCGTCTCCGTCCTGCTGCTGGTGGCGTTCCTTGTCGTTGAGCTGGGCTTGTTGCTTGTGCTGCTCCGCTTCGGCCTGGCCGGAATGATGGCGAATGTGATGCAGGCGCACATCGACGTGCTGAAGGTATTCTTCCGGAGCTTCTGGCTGGAGTCGGGATCGGATTTCAACCTGCCCCTCCAACCGGACGACGCGCCGGGACTCTTCGCCATCGTAGAACGGCTCTGCGGTCGGCTGGCGCTGCTGCCACCGAAGGAGATTTCGCTGAAAACGGACGTGACCGCGTGGGTCCGGCTGCACGGCGTGACCAGAGGAAGCCGCAACACGGTCCTCGGCATCGGCTATGACCTGCTGGCGGGTCTGACCGAACGCGAGATCGAGGCCGTGGTCGCCCATGAGCTGGTCCATGCGAAACTGGTCCGGCGCGGGTTCCACAATTTGTCCGCGTCGGGCGTGACGCGGGTCGGTGCCTTGGCGGGATCGCTTTCCGCGGTGGTGGCCGGATATCGAAAGGCGAACCGAGACATGATGGTCGGCGGAGCGATGTTGGCGGTGGCCGACTGGCTGGCGCGGAACTCTTCGAAGCTGTTCGCGGCCTGTTCGCGGCAGGACGAATTTGATGCGGACATCGGCGCGGCCCGCCTGTGCGGCGCGGCCGCCATCGGGAGTTCGTTGAAGAAGCTGGACGCGTTGAGCCGTATTTCGTCGAGGGTCCCATGGCATGAACGGGTGGCGAGGCTGCAGTCCGGCGCGGGTTACGGCCGCTGGCTGGTGGCCGAACTGTCGGCGTCCAACTCCCTGGCTCCGTCCGACGAGACGAGTCTCTTCGCCAGCAAGTATTCGACCCATCCCTCGCTGCGGGATCGTCTGGCCGCCTTGCCACAGGACGCGTCGGTGGTTTCGCCGGCGAGTGATCGGCCGGCGGTGGAAATGCTACTCGCCGATCCGGACCAGGTCGCGGCCAAGCTGGTGGAGGAGATCCACCGTTTCCAGGTCGAGCTGGAGGCCAAGGACACGCAGTCGCTGCTGAAGTGGAACAAGAAGCACCGCGGAATCGGAGTGGCCACTGGCGTCCAGACGTTCGCCGTCGCATGGCTGATCGTTTCCCTGATCGTAGGGCTGTCCGTTGGATTCCAGAACGAATTCAGCGGGAACACGGTAATGGCCACCGTCCTCTGTTTGGCAGCGGGGCTGGCGATGCTCTGGTATGGCAAGCCCAAGGACGAGGCGCCGTTGCCCGTGCCGCAGTTCGGAGTTTTCCTCTCGGCCAAGAGGACCTTCGCCGAGGGTGTGGACTTAAAAGCGGAGGAAGCACGCCTTGAAAAGCAGATCCTGGAAAGCCTTCCGCCCGATGGAAGCATGACGGTCCGTGCGCGGGCGCTGGGTGAAAAGGCGTTTGAAGCGTTGAGAGCGTGCGACTACCTCGCCGCGCACGTGGCGGCGCGGTTGAGCCTGAAGGAGCGGGAGAACTACCCGACCGGGCTGGTAGCTCTGACCGTTTCATCGGCGGCATTCGGGCAGGTGGAACAGGTTCGCATTCAGATGCACCAACTGCATCGGGCCACGCGCATGGGGACTCCATCGTCAAAATGGGCCGCCGCCTGGGCGCTGCTGCTCCTGGGCGATTGGGCTACGGCGGAATCCTTCCTTGATGATGTGGTCAAGCGCTCGCCTTGGGATCCTTCGCTACGCGCGATGATGGCGCACTGCCAGGCGCGCCGGGGAAAATACCAGAGTGCGGTGGCGAATGCCCGTTTCGCCGTGGAGAAGGACCCGGGAAGCATCGAGATCCTCAAACTTCTCATCGATGTTCTCCTCGCTTCGGGCCATGTCCTGGAAGCCGGCGAACGTCTTGCCCGGGTGAAATCACTGGCCGACCGCGACGAACAGCTGGCCATGGCGCTGGCGCGGGTAAACTTGCTCAGCCAGGACTTCGGCGAAGCCGAAAGGTGGTCGCAGATTCTCAGGGGCAAACCCGCCGCGCCGCACATCCTTGTGCAGCTGGCCCAGGCCCACGAACGTTCCCGTCGCGACGATGCCGCTGTCGCCATCTACGGCGAAGCGCTGCGCGTTGGATTCTTTCCAGAGGCGTTGCTCGGGCTAGGCCGCATCGAGGCCTTCAAACAACAGAAGGCCGAAGCACGCCGGCATTTCCTGGAGGCGTTGGACATGGTTCGCCCTATTGGCGAAAAGGCTTCCAGCGTTGTTTCCATCGCGCGGGAAGTGCTGGCGGAACTCGTCGCTCTCAGCGAACCGGTTCCGTCTGCTAAAGTGTGGACTGCGACCATGCCTCCCAATACCACGCCCTCCGATCTGGCCAACTCGGTGTTCGTGGTCTGCGGCATGACCAAGGAAGACGCTGAGACCCGTCTCGACGAAGTGATCAAAGCCGCGCGTCCCGGCCAGCCACCGTTGTTGGGATCGCGTGTGGTCTGGGAGCTGTCCCCGAGCGAACGCCAACCCGATGGACCCGTTCGGCCCGGAGTGCATGCGGTCTACTGATTGGGCCGCGGGATTCGGCGCTTCTTGGCGATTCATCTGGAAACAGGCCACTTAAGGGCCGTTTGCCGCAGGTGCGTTGACTTGGAGGCGCATTCGCGAGACTTCTCTAACGCACTTGTTGCAGCCTAAGCGTCTCCGCCTTCCTGCGGTGATGCGCGGGGGACCCAGATTCCCGGGAGACCGGGACGGGGCGAACGGCGGTGGGCAACCATCGCCAAGGTCACTTCCGAGACCAAGCCCGTCAGCTAACCTCGTCGGCAACTGGAAGGGCAATCCTCCAGGCCCGCGTATTTGCGGCGCCCGCGATTCCCTCATTCGAAACTGACCCGGAACCGTCGTGCCCACGACGGCGTAGGTCATTGGCGGCCTTTGCCGCCGTTGTTTGATGAACGCGAAAAAATCGTTGGCCACGCGGTTGAAGGATCTCCTGATTGGCCGAGCCCGGAGTCTTTCCGACTCCCGCCTGTTCCATAAAGTCTCGCTCGTCGCCGTGCTGGCGTGGGTTGGCCTCGGAGCGGATGGCTTGTCGTCGTCGTGCTACGGACCGGAGGAAACCTTCAAGGCGCTCGGGGCGCACCCGCACCTTTCGCTGATCGTCCTGCTCATGTGCGTGGGCACCATCTTCGTCCTCTGCGCCAGCTACTCGCAGATCATCGAACTCTTTCCTTCGGGCGGTGGCGGCTACCTGGTGGCGACGAAACTCCTGTCGCCGACGGCCGGTGTCGTGTCCGGGTCGGCTTTGCTCATCGACTACGTCCTGACCATCGCGATCTCCATCGCCAGCGGGGCCGATGCGGTCTTCAGCTTTCTGCCGGCCGCGTGGCATCTGTGGAAAGTGCCCTTCGCCCTCGGCGGCGTGGCGGTGCTGACGATCCTCAACCTTCGCGGCGTCCGTGAATCCGTCCTGGTCTTCGTGCCGATCTTCTTCCTCTTCCTCGCCACGCACGCGGTGATGATCTTCGTTGCCGTCGGGCAACACGTGGCCGAGTTGCCGCAGCTCGCGGCCACGACGGCCGGAGACTTCCGCGCGACGCAATCGGAGCTGGGTTGGTTCGGCCTGGCCGCTCTGCTCCTGCGTGCGTTCAGCATGGGCGCCGGCACGTTCACCGGCATCGAGGCCGTCAGTAACGGCCTGCCCATCCTCCGTGAACCTCGCGTGCAGACGGGCAAACGCACGATGCTCTACATGGGCGTCTCGCTGGCCCTGATGGTGGCAGGACTGCTCGTCGCGTATCTGCTGCACGATGTGAAACCAGTCGTGGGCAAGACGCTCAACGCCGTTCTTTTTGAGAGCATCACGGCCGGCTGGGGCGTGGCCGGAAACGCCTTCGTCGTCGTGTCGCTCGTGTCGGCTGCGGCGTTGCTGATCATCGCCGCCCAGGCCGGTTTCCTCGATGGCCCTCGCGTGCTGGCGAACATGGCGCTGGATCGCTGGTTCCCGGCGCGGTTCACCGCGTTGAGCGACCGGTTCGTCAGCATGAACGGCGTGCTCATCATGGGTTCCGCCGCCGCGCTGGTGCTGCTCGGAACGCGCGGAGCCGTGGAGCTCCTCGTGGTGCTCTACAGCATCAACGTCTTCATCACCTTCAGCCTGTCGCAGCTCGGCATGGTAATGCACTGGTGGCGCAACCGCACGACCGCGCCGGCGTGGAAGAAGAAACTCGCGGTGAACGGCGTCGGCCTGGTCGTCACCACGTTCATCCTCGTCACGCTGACGGTGATCAAGTTCCACGAAGGCGGATGGATCACGCTTCTCGTGACCGGTGCGCTCGTCGCCGTGGCCTTCGGGGTGAAGCGCCACTACGAGTCCGCCCGGGCGGGCCTCGGTCGGCTCGCCCACATCGTCGACGCGGCTGAATCCTCGATGGGCCAGCCGGCTGCTCCGGCCAGGCCGCTGCGAACCGGCGGCAAGACCGCGGTCATCCTGGTGAACGGGTTCAACGGCCTCGGCTTGCACACGCTGCTCCACGCCATGCGCCTCTTCGGTGACAGCTTCCACCGCTACGTCTTCGTGCAGGTGGGCGTGGTCGATGCCGGAAACTTCAAGGGATCCGACGAGGTCGAAAGCCTGCGCTCCCACATCGCGACGGAGGCCGGCCGCTACGTGCAGTGGATGCGGCACCAGGGCCACGAAGCGGAAGCCGTCACCGCGCTCGGCACCGATGTCGTCAGCGAAGTCACTGGGCTCGCGCCCGAAATCCGCGAACGCCATGGCGATGTTGTCTTCTTCGGCGGCCAGCTGGTCTTCGAGCATGAGACGTGGGTGACGCGTCTTCTGCACAACTACACCGTCTTCAGCCTGCAACGCCGCCTCTACCGGCTTGGTCTTCCCTTCCTCGTATTGCCAGTAACCGTCGACCCGCGTCCGCGCGCCGTCGCCTCATGAATCGGAGAAATGATTCCCATGAAAACACAGAGCAAACAGTGTCCGGAATGCGATGGGCATTCGCTGTATCAAGCGTCCACATGCTCAGGCAGCCCACACGGCCCAAGGTTGCTGCCCGAGCTCGGCAGCTTCCTCAGCTTCGCCAAAATGAAAGTCGTCGTCTGCGCCGACTGCGGCCTGACGCGTTTCTACGCCTCGGAAGACGCGCGATCGCAGCTCGGTGGTGCCCGGCGTTGGCAGAGGTGCCAAGGATGAAGTTAGCAGAGCGGTTTCTTGACGTAACCGTCGGCATATTCGAAATGAGATTTGTCTGAAGCAACAGCACGCCGAAGCCGGTCCGCCTTCCTGCGGAACGGCACGGGGGACCCAACATCCGCAGCAAACCTGCGGAAGGGGCGAATGGCCGTGGCGAACCACGGTCAAGGTCACTTCCAAGACCTAGCCCGTCAGCTAACCCCGCAGGCAATTGGGAGGGCGATCCTCTAGGGCCGCAGGTCGCGGCACCATCTGGTCTCCCCGTTCAAAACAACCGCGCCGTCCGTGCGGTCCCGTGGCCTTTTTGGCTCCGGGGCTTCGCGGCGTCGCATTCGCAGGTGAGGTCAAAATGAAACGTATCGTTGTGTTTGTCGTGGTGGTCGCCGTCGTGTGGACGGTCGAAAACTGGTGGTTGAACACGCAGCAGGCGGCTGTCGCCGGCGCGTTGTCCGTGGAACAGCTCAATGGCGGCGAAGCGGCCGCTGAACGGTTGCGAGGTTTCCGGTCGCTCCAGGATCTGGCGCCGTTGGTGGCCGGGTTCCTGACGATGCTCGCCGCGATCGTGTGTTTCGCTCCGGCGTTGCGGCGGGGCGTTGGAAACGTGCGCCAAGGTTTCCTTCGGACGAGATTCGGCAGGGCCTTCAGCCGCACGGCGCCTCTGTTCGTGCTTGTTGTCGGCACGGCGGCTCTCAGCGGTTGCATGAAATCGTATGACCGGCCGGAGTATGTGGAGATCGACACGTCGGAGACGGGCTTCCTCATCTCGCTCGAAGGCGAGACCGGCGTGCAGGCGAAGTTCCAGAGCGTCGACTACCTGCAGCAACGCAAGGTTGCGGCGAAGCGCGTGCAGATCCTCCATCGCTGGTCGCAGGAAGGGCGGATGACCACCGACGGCCGCTGGATCGCGACCGTCCGCCTCGTAAAGGTCAACCGCTCGCCCGTGACGCGTGAATGGCTCACGCCGCAGGCGCCGATCGCCGGCGGGCAGGTGAACCGCGGCGGCGGCGCCGACAAGGCCATCTGGATCGAGAGCTCCGACAGCGTCGGCTTCAGCATGGGATTCACCTGCACGGCCTTCATCGCCGAGGACGATGCGGCGACGTTCCTCTACTGGTATCCCAGCGGATCCCTGGGCGACGTCATGGACCATGAGATCCGGGGCCGGATCCAACAGATCGCGGCCGAAGTGGCGGCGAAGTATCCGCTCGACCAGTTGCGCTCGCGGAAGCAGGAGATCTCCGATGCCGTGAAGCAGGACCTGACCTCGTTCTTCAACGGCCGGGGCATCACCATCACCACCGTCGGCATGTTCGGCGGCATGACCTACGAGAACCCCGCAATCCAGAAATCCATCGACGAAACCTTCATCGCCCAGCAGTTGAAGGTCGTGGCGGAGGCGAAGTTTGAGGCGCAGAAGAAGGAGAACGAGCGCATCCAGCTTGAGGCCCGATCCATGTCGGAGAAGGCCCAGCGCGAAGCTGAAGGCCTGGCCGCGTCACGACGGATCGCCGCGTCGGCTGAAGCCGAAGCCATCCGCGAAATCAACAAGGCCGCGCAGGAGGCGCAGGCCAACCCGCTCTTCCTCCAGCTCAAGTCCCTCGAGGTGGAAAAGGGGCGCGTGGACAAATGGGATGGGCGCTATCCGACCTGGATGATGGGCGGCGCCGGCGGAACGACACCGAATCTCATGCTGCAGATTCCGGGCAACATGATGCCTGGGAGGTAAGCGGGTCGGGGACACCGGACGGCTGCGGACTTCGTGGCCGTCCGGCCAAATTCTCTTCACCGACCGCCGGCGGAGGGCGAGCATCGCGCCATGCGAGTCGTGATCCAGCGTGTGTCCGAAGCCTCCGTGGCCGTCGATGGAACCGAGCGGGGTCGGATTGGTCGTGGGTTGCTCGTGCTGCTCGGGGTTCAGCCGGAAGACACCGCCGAGGACATCGACTGGCTGGCCAACAAGGTCGTTCAGCTCCGCATCTTCGACGACGACGGCGTGATGAACCGCTCTGTTGTCGATGCCGGCGGCGAGATTCTTCTCGTGAGCCAATTCACCTTGCTCGCCAGCACCAAGAAAGGCACCCGCCCTTCTTGGCATCGTGCGGCCAAGCCCGAGATCGCCGTGCCGCTTTACGAATCCTTCCACCGCAAGCTGCAGGAACTTCTCGGCCGGCCCGTGCCGACGGGTGTCTTCGGTGCTGACATGAAGGTG
>JAYUUX010000159.1:0-3961 GCA_043754645.1 Verrucomicrobiales bacterium
GATCGCAAAACGCCTCGGTCGCCTCACAGGCGCCGGGCTTTTCGCCGAAAGCCAACGGACCGGGCGCGAACTCGACTGGAAGGAGTCGGGCGTCTTCGGATGCGACAGCGTGCAGAACGCCGTCCATCGGGGAAAACTCTTCTGGGCATGGGGCGACACCACCCTTCCCCGTTATCCTCTCGGACTCTTTGACATGACGGCCGCCACCACCGCCGTGCAGCCGCTTGCCTCGTTCGAGCCTCCGGTGCGATTGAAGTTCGAGCACTACCGCGACGGCGACGGCGGACCCCGTGCGGTTGCCCGGATGCCGGGAAGCGGCCCGACATGGCTGGGTGGTTTCGCCAGCCTGCCCGATGCCTCGGGCGCGTTCCGGCTCGTCGCCACCTACCAGAAAATCCGGCCGCCGCTGGAGGCCTACGAAGCCGGCCTCTGCGTCTGGAACGAGACGACCATGACCTTCGAGCGGCAGCGTGTCCTCTGGTCGAAAAGCGACGCCACGCCTCGTCCGCCGCCGTTCCCCGACGGCCACCCGGTCAACTGGAAGGATGCGGACGGCAGGGAATGGATCCTCTTCGGCAACCCGCTCCCCACGCTCCGTTTCCCCGCGCGCTTCGAGGCCTGGAGCGATCCGGCCCGGTGGGAAAGCCTCACACCGCAACCGACTCTCGCTTCGGCCGCCGACGCTGGAGCCGTCAAACCCCACACCGGAAGCATCGCTTGGAACGCGTTCCGCGCCCGCTGGGTCACCGTCTTCATGCAGGCCCAGGGCCGGCCTTCCTCATTTGGGGAACTCTGGTATGCGGAGGCGGCCGCACCGACGGGCCCGTGGGGAAAGGCGGTGAAGGTCCTGACGCATGGAAACTACACCTTCTACAATCCCCGGCTGCACCCTGAGTTCACCCCGACCAACTCTCCCGTCCTCCTCTTCGAGGGCACCTACACGAAAGAGTTTTCCAGCAATCCCGTTCCCACGCCGCGCTACGACTACAACCAGATCCTCTACCGTCTCGACCTGGACGATCCGAAGCTGAAGCCGGCGCAGGGCAAGTAGCGCGAAGACGCCGCCCGCCTCGTCTGGTCAGTTCATTTCGCGGCCGGCGGCACGGGCGGTTCCACTCCGTAGATGACCCGCGAACTGCGGTCGTAGGTGAACCACGAATACATCCAGCTCAACACCACGCTGACCTTGTTCCTCAGACCCACGAGGAACATCAGATGGATCACCAGCCAGGCCATCCACGCCGGCCAACCGGTCAGCTGCAATCCCATCGCCATCGCCACCGCGCGCGACCGGCCGATCGTCGCCATGGTGCCCTTGTCCCAATAGACAAACGGTTCGCGCACCTCTCCGGCACGCCGGCCCTGGACGATGCTGCGCTCCACCAGCGCCGCCACATGCGCCCCCATCTGCAAAGCGGCTGGAGCCACTCCCGGAACGGAGGTGCCCTTCACGTCGACCATCGCGACGATGTCGCCGATGGCGAAGATGTCGGGATGCCCCGGCAGGCTCAGATCGGGCTCCACCTTGATCTTACCGCCGCGCGAAAGCGGCACCCCGAGGGTCGCGCCGATCGGACTGCCCTCCACGCCCGCGCCCCAGACAACCGTCTCCGCCGACAACGTTTCCGTCGGAAGCACCACGGATCCACGGCGGATGTCCTTCACCTGGTTGTTGAACTTCACTTCGACTCCAAGCTCCTGGAGCTGGTGCGCCGCTTCGTCGGCGAGCTCGGGCGTGAACATGTTGAGCAGGCGCGGACCGCTCTCGATCAGGACGATCCGGCCCTTGGTCGGATCCACGTTGCGGAAATCGTCCTTCAACGTGTGCCGGAACAACTCGGCGAACGCGCCCGCCAATTCGACGCCCGTGGGCCCGCCGCCGACGACGACGACCGTCATCAGGCGTTCACGCTCGGCCGCGTCCTCGGTCAACTCGGCGCGCTCGATGGCGGAAAGGATGTGCCGCCGGATGTGCACCGCGTCGTCGATCGTCTTCAAGCCAAAGGCGTGTTCCGCCCATTCCGGATGGCCGAAGTAGGTCGTGCGCGCGCCGGCGGCGATGACCAGGTAGTCGAAGGAAAGTTCCTCCGACTTGCCGATCACCTTCTTGCCCGTCGCATCGATCCGGACGACCTCGTCCATGAGCACGGTGATGTCGGACCGGTCCGCGACGATGGCGCGGATCGGCTGGGCGATGTCCGGCACGGACAACCCGGCCGTCGCCACCTGGTAGAGCAGCGGCTGGAACAGGTGATGATTGGTGCGGTCAAGGAGCGTGATCCGGGCGATGCCCTTGGGGAAGTTCCGGCAGAAGGCGAGGCAGCCGAAGCCGCCGCCGATCACGACGATGTGGGGAATGGTATGATTGCTCATGGAGCGTTCGAACGCCGGAACCTAGCGACGGCAGAACCTGTTTGCCACTACTGACAATGGATTCGACCACAGGGGGAAATGTTCCTGCCAAACGGCCCATGCGTTTCCAGAAAACCATCAGCCTCCTGGGGAAACACGGGTCGGCTCGTATCCGCCGTCGGCGCCCCGTGCGACACTCCACGCTCATTTGCCTGCCACAGTGCTGCTCAGCGGGAGCCATCGTCCTGCTCGTCCGGTCACGGCTTCCGAAGCCGATAGAATCGGTTGGTGGCCGCCAACGATTGCTGGACGAGGTTCGTCTGGCCGCTGACGGAAACGGACTCGGCCGCATCCTTCCAATCCGCTGCGGCTCCGAGCAGGCCGGTTTGTTGGAGGATCAGTCCGGTCTCGGGCCACGCCCAACTTATGGAAACCGTGGATGCGTTTCGCTCAATTCCTAGCGGAGGATAAGGGATTCCGAAGAGGTAGACCGTCCCGGAATCCGTCGCGACGGTATCATCCAGGGATGCAGAAACAATCAGACGATCCGCCCCGATCGAGGCGACCGCCCATCCAAAAATGTCATCCAAAAATGGGGTCGGATTGGTTAGCGTGAACAACAAAGTCCCCGTGGTATTTACCAAGTAGGCTGCGCCGGCGTTCGTCGCACCGGTGTCATCCAATCTCGAGCCGACCAAAATACGATCCTTGCCAACGGCCGCCACGGACCAACCGAAGTTGTCGCTAATCCCGGGCGTGGGATTGGTGATGGTCGTCAGCAGAACGCCATTCGTATCGAAGACGTAGACCGAGCCAGACTGAACTGCCCCCGCAGAATCCCAAGTCGCGGAAACAACAACCCGATCGTTTCCGACCGCAGCGACGGCGAAGCCAAAGTTATCGAACCGAGCGGGCGTTGGGTTTGTGAAGACGGTAAGCAGGGTTCCGTTCGTGCCGAAAAGGTAGGCCGCTCCCGTTTCGGGTGCGCCACCACTATCGCCGGGAGCACCAATGAGCACTCTATCAGTCCCAATCGCACACAGGGCCGATCCGAACCGGGCGTCCGACACCGGTGACGGACTACCGAACGTGGCTAGGAGACTTCCGTTAGTGGCAAAGAGATAAGCGGCGCCAGCCACTTTAAGGTTCGTTCGATCCCCGTATGCGCCGACGAGGACTCGATCGTTTCCAAGACCCGCCAAAGTGTAACCGAACATGTCATTTGCCTCCGGGGTCGGGTTCGTAAAGGTCATTACCAAAGTCCCATTCGTGTTGAAGAGATAAGCAGACCCGGAATCAAATCCTACCGCGTCATCGCCCCACGCCCCGACCAGAACGCCTTCGTTTCCTAATGATGCCACACCGATTCCGAAGTAGTCGTCTGACGCAGGAGTCGGGTTCGTGAAAGAAGAGACAAGCCTTCCGTCAAGCGCCACTAGATACGCCGCGCCAACTCCAGCACCTCCGTTGCCTGCCGAGGAGGCCCCGACAAGAACCCTGTCACTACCCAATGCGGCCACAGATGAACCAAACCTCTCGGACGCCGCCAACGTCGGATTGGTAACAGTGGTCAGCAAAACGCCGCCCGCGTTTTGGGCTTGAAGCCCAC
>JAYUUX010000160.1:0-3578 GCA_043754645.1 Verrucomicrobiales bacterium
TGGAAGACTTCTACCTCGCCGAGGCCCTCGAATACGTCGATGCGTGGAAGCAAAGCACGGCTGACAATCCGGTCGGCATCTGTGGTCCCATCGGGCCGACGGAGCAATTGCCGCTCGTGGCACGGATCGTCAACGCGCTGGGGCTCGACGTGCGTAGCGGGCACTTCTGGGGCATGGACGAGTGGTTCGACATCGAGACGGGCCGCGAGGTGCCGGTGACGCATCCGCTGAGCTTCGAGAAGTGCGACCGCGACCTGTGCTTCAACCGCATCGACCGGAAGCTGCGGATGCCTGACGCGCACCTGCATTTTCCCAAGGCGGACGTGGCCGCGTTTCGCAGGACGTGGGACTCGGGAGTCCGTTGCGCGGTGATGCAGGGCGGCCAAGGCGACGTGAAACACTGGGCCTTCAACGATCCGCTGCCGCGCCGCGGCAAACTCAAGGATACGCCCCCGACCGCAGCCGAGTATCGCAAGTTGGCGACGCGGGTGGTGGACCTGCATCCGCTGACCATCGCGCAGAACGCCCGCACGAGCGGAGGCGGCAACATCTCGATGGTTCCGACCAAGGCGATCACGGTCGGGCCGGTCGAAACGTGGAAGGCGGACAAGGTCTCGATCTGGCATGCCGGCAATCACGACAACCCATTCGGCCAACGCCTGACGGCCTTCATGATTTCGCAACGGATCGTGGACACGGCGGTGCCGATGTCGTTGCTGGCGGAGCATCCGAACGTGGAGTTCCACTACTACCGCGGCGGCATCGGAACGGTCGCGGTGGAGATGCACTAAGCCTGGACGGTGCGGTTCAAGGTGGGGCGGGCCTCCAGCCTCCCGCGTGCTGGCAGTGAATTTACCGTGAACCAACGTCCTGATAAGGCCGCACCGTTTGGCTCCATGCCGTCAAAGCTTCGGGCCGGCAAGATGCCCGCCCTACCCTGCAGCAGCCGCTCGGCGGCCGCATTCCGACCACATCGTTCCGTCTCAGCTCGCGCGAATGACGAGGGCGGTGGTGTTGTCCCGGCCGTCGTTCGCGAGCGAGGCGTCGACCAGGCGATGGGCCGGATTTGATTCCTTGTCGGAACCGGTCTCACGCAGCAGGTCGGTCATCTGGTGGGCGTAGAGCCCCTCGGAAAGTCCGTCGGAACAGATGAGGAAGGTATCGCCCGGTTCACACGCAACGGCGCCGACCTGCGGATCGACGAACTGGTTGCCGCCGCCGAGGGCTTTCTGGAGGACGTTGCGGCGCGGATGGGTGCGGGCCTCGCGCTCGTTGATCTGGCCGTTGCGGAAGAGCCAACCGACGTAGGTATCGTCGTGGCTGAGCTGGCGGATGGCCGATGCGCCCGCCGGCAGGTAGTAGATCCGGCTGTCGCCGATGTGGCCGAAATACATCCAGCCCGGCGTGAACCAGCACAGGCTGAGGGTCGTTTCCATGCCGCGACACTCCTCGTAGCTCTCACCCATGTAGACGAGGGCGCGATGGATCTGCGTGTAGAGCTCGTGCAACACGTCGCCGAATCCCGCGTCCATGCCCTTGGCCGACTGGTGGAAGGATTTCGGCAGGAGGGAAGTGATCTTCTCGACGGCGATCCGGCTGGCGAATTCGCCGGCCAGCGCCCCGCCCATGCCGTCGCTGACGGCGAAGGCGAAGTCGTGCTGTTCCGTCGAGGCGTCGCCCAGTTTGCCGAGGCGCTGCACCTCGCGAGCATCGAACTGGAGGCCCAAGAAGGAGTCCTCGTTGTTCTTCCGCACGCGGCCGATGTCCGTGCGGCCGAACCAGCGGAGACGCTCGGCGGAGGGTTCCTGCGATGAGGGATCTTGGTCGGGGCGCTTCACTTTTGTTCGGGAAGGAGCGTGGCGAATTCGAAGTCGATCAGGCAGAAGCGCCCGTCGGATTGGCGGTAAGTGACGTTGCGGAGCTCGGGGTCGTCGTGACGGACGCCATAGGACTCCAGCTCCGCAAAGAGTTCCTTGAGCCGGGCGTCGTCGATGCGCTGGACGCGCTGGCCGCAGTTGGAGGTGATGATCCTGGTTTTGGCCTCGTCCGCTTCCAGAAGCCGCGGAACAAAGGGGCAGCCGCGCTCCTCGAGATACCGGAGCACGCGGACCTCATTGGTGAACCGAGCGACCGCGTCCGACCCGTGGTAGGTCTTGAAGACCCTGCCATCGAAACCCAGATGGACCGTCGCCCGGAGCGTGTCTTTGACCTTGAGCATGTCGGATTCGGCGGCATCGCCGTTTCAGCGCTGCCAGCCGTATGTAGACCAATTCATCGGACGGAGCCAGCGACCACTTGGGCTGATTTGGCTCGGCGGCGCCGGAGGATGCAACCTGCCCGGCGGATATCGACGCACCGTGGTCAATTCGAGCCATGAAGGCCGAAAGGATTCACCGGCCGCCGGCACGGGCGGGGCGGCAGCAGTTGTTCCCCGGAAAAGAACGGCCTTGCCAGAGCGTGCTCCGGCTCCTATCTCAACCCGGCGCACCACAAGTCGTCCCAATGGCATTTCGGCTGCTCCCTCCTCCGGAGGCCGCAGGCAGCAACGCTCAGCCGCACTGTCATTCCGCAGGAAGATTTGCCGCACTGAGATCGCACCGAACCAACCTGCATCCACTAACATGCCGAAATACAAACTCGAATACATCTGGCTCGACGGGTATGAACCCGTGGCCAACGTCCGCGGTAAGACCCAAGTCAAGGAATTCGCCAAGTTCCCGAAGCTCGAAGAACTCCCGATGTGGGGCTTCGACGGCAGCTCGACCCGCCAGGCCGAGGGCCGGACGTCGGATTGCATGCTCAAACCCGTCGCGGTCTATCCCGACACGACCCGCAAGAACGGCGTGCTCGTGATGTGCGAGGTGATGATGCCGGACGGCAAGACGCCGCATCCGAGCAATTCCCGCGCGACCATCCTGGACGATCCCGGAGCCTGGTTCGGCTTCGAGCAGGAATACTTCCTCTACAAGAACGGCAAGCCGCTGGGCTTCCCCGATTCCGGGTTCCCGTTCCCGCAGGGACTCTACTACACCGGCGTCGGCTATGACGCGGTGGGATGCATCGCGCGCGAGATCGTCGAGAAGCACCTCGACCTGTGCCTCGACGCCGGCATCAACCACGAGGGCATCAATGCCGAAGTGGCCAAGGGCCAGTGGGAGTTCCAGATCTTCGGCAAGGGCTCCAAGAGCGCCGCCGACCAGGTGTGGATGGCGCGCTACCTCCTGATGCGCCTGTGCGAAACCTACGGAGTGGACGTCGTCTGGCACTGCAAACCGCTCGGCAAGGACGTGGATTGGAACGGCTCCGGCATGCACTCCAACTTCTCGACCACCTACATGCGCGAAGTCGGCGGCAAGGAATACTTCGAGTCCCTCATGGCCGCGTTCGATAAGTTCAAGAACGAGCACATCGCCGTCTACGGCCCCGACAACCATCTCCGTCTCACCGGGCTGCACGAGACCCAGTCGATCGACAAGTTCAACTACGGCATCGCCAACCGCGGCGCATCGATCCGCGTGCCCCACAGCTTCGCCAACAACGACTACAAGGGCTACCTCGAGGATCGTCGTCCGAACTCC
>JAYUUX010000161.1:0-4487 GCA_043754645.1 Verrucomicrobiales bacterium
AGGAAGCCGGCGCCAAGGAAGTCCACGTGCTCGTGAGCTGCCCGCCGCACATGAACCCGTGCGTCTACGGCATCGATTTCCCGGACCGTTCCAAGTTGATGGCGGCGAACAACACCATCGACGAGATCCGCACCTATCTGAACGCCGACTCGCTCGGCTATCTTTCCCAAGACGGAATGGTCAAGGCCACCGGTCTGGGCCGCGATTCCTTCTGCATGGCGTGCTACGACGGCAACTACCCGGTGCCCTATGACACCTCGGTGGACAAACACATCATGGAACGCCGCCGCGCCCGAGCTGAAGGCCTGGCCGATTCGATCCTGAAGGACCGCGGCCAGATCAAGCTGCTTTGAGGCGGAACGCTGTAGTTCAAGGCAGGGCGGGCTTCCAGCCTGCCCCGTGATGTCCTCGGTGTCCTCTCCTTCCACCTTCCTGATACGCCCGCGCCGTTTGGTTCCGGGTCTCGAGCGCCCGGGGCAGGCAAGATGCACTGCCCTGCCTTGGCGCAACCGCTTCGCGGATGCGGCCCGAGTGCATCGTTCTGGTTTGGGCGGAGCGATTTCGGTGGGTAGCCGGGGCCGAAGCGAGTCAGCGGATGCGCTGCGGCGCAGAGCGCCGCGCTCCGAAGACTTGGTGTTCTTCGCGTCCTTCGTGGATAAACCACGCAATGGTTGTTTCAGCAAAGGCGACCCGGCTCAACGAACCCGTGTGGCCACGAGGAAGGAGTTGAACATGCCCAAGCGCCACGGGCCGATGTTCAGGGCGAAGTCGACGAGCCCGTTCACGTAACGGTCGCAGCAGGAAACCGATTCCACGCGGCAACCCGAACGTTCGAGGAAGAAGCGGATCTCCACCGGATTCGTCGCCACGATGGCGTCGTCGTCCGGCTGGAACTTCTCGCGGACGATCGGCTCCATCTTGTCGAATCGGACCGAATCCGGCGCGGCCTGCATCTGGGCCGCCTTCTCACGCAGCCGGCGGAAGTTCCGCCACTTGTTTCCGACGCCCCGCATCTTCGGATGGTAATCCTTCAGGCCCAGGCAACGCATGAAGTTGGGACTGGAGAGAACCACCCGTCCGCCGATGTCGGCAACGCGGACAAGCTCCGCGATGAACGCTTCGGGTTCGTCGACATGTTCCAGCACGTTGAGCGCGCCGGCGCTGGCGAAATGGCGGTCGGGAAACGGCAGGCGGCGGCCGTCGTAGAGTTGGCAATGTTCCGAAACCTGGCGGGCGCGTTCGATGTTCGGCGCCGAGACGTCGACACCATGGGCTTCAAAGCCGGCGTCGGCCAACCGCGTGACCACTTGCCCGACGCCGCAGCCGACGTCGAGCGCGCGGCCGCCCGGTTTGGCCGGACGGAGCGTGTCCGCGTATTTCGCGTAGAGCTTTCCGTCCCACGCCGCGAGGTGCTGCGCGTAGGCCTCGTTGTCGCGGTAGTAGGTCTGGTGGCTCATTTCGCTTTGCCGGCAGCCGGCTTGCCGGAATCCACGGCCGTCGGTTCGTCGCGCTTGGAAGGCGCGAACACGAGAACGCCGAGCAGGACCAGACCAAGGGCCTGTGCGGCCAGGGTCACATAGAGCGGACGGCTGTTCGGCGAAAGCCGGAACTCGACCTTGTGCGCGCCGGGCTTCAGCGCGATGCCGCGCATGAGATGGTTCGCCTTGAGGATCTCGACGGACTGTCCATCGACGGTCGCCTTCCAGTTCGGGTCGAAATGGTCGTTGAGCAGCAGGACGGCAGGGTTTTTTGCATCTGCGCTGAGCACGATGCGACGCGGTGAATAGGAATCGATCTTCACCGTTCCTGCGTCGCCTCCCGCGGGGTTGGCTTCCACGGAAGGTTTGCTGGCGAGCACGACGCTGGCGGTGGGATCAAATTCCTTCGCGGCCAAGCGGGCGAGCGCGTTGGTCGTCTCCGGCAGGACCTCCCACTTGGAGTAGAGCTTCGCCCTCGGCAACGCCCCGGTGAACTCGAGCAGGGCGAACGGGCCGGTGGCATTCGTCTGAAGCGTGATCGGAGCTCCAGGGCCGGCCTGACCGAGGGCAAACGGCGTGTGAACGCGGATTCGGCCCCGGTTTCCGTCCAGTTGTGCGTTGAGGGAATCGGCGAACCCCTGCGGGGCCAACCCGAACAAGTAGCGGGTGCCGGTGAGTTCCCAGACGCGCGTTGAACTCCCGCCAAGCACACCGAGGAAATCGATCTTGTCCGCTGGGGGCCGGGGATCCTGCGCGACGTCGAGCGACTGGATGTTGTAGTAGGGAAACTGGTGCTGGAGCCACTCGACCTGGTAGAACTGCTGCAGCATCGAATACTGCTCGTTGATCCGGAACGGGGGCATCTGGACGCGGTGTTCCCAGGGATTCTGGCGCAGGAATTCCAGCAGGGCGTTGGACTGATATTTCTGCTCGTAGTTGTAGTGCTTGATCCAGGGCGCGTTGGCCTGCGAAAGGTCGAGAACCAGCAGTGTCCCGATCAGGAGCCACGCCCACCTGGCGCGCTCGCCCGCGAAGATCCTGGCTTGGATGAGGAAGATCGCCGCCGCGGAAATCGCGGCGACCATCAAGGCGACGACGATCTCCACCCTCGCAAAGCTGAAGGCCGCCCGGGCCAATCCGGCATCGGAACCTTCGCGGCTGTAGTCGTTGTTGAGGTTCCCGACGATGGAACCCTCGGAGGCGGAGAACATCAGCAGGGCCAGCACACCGGCGGCAAACGTGATCCCCAGCCCGTAGGTCCAGCGGCGTTCGAAGATGTCGGCCTTCTTCCACCATTGCTGGAGCTTGTCCACGGCGCCCGAAGCGTTGGAGACCGCGGAGCCCAGATACAGCCGGCTCAGGGCCAGCAACCCGAACGCCATCAGGATCGCGAGGATCGCATGGAACGGGTGCATGAACTTCATGGGATTGCGGATGCTGCTGAAGTAGGGCAGCGCGTAGACCAATTGGTAGAACGGCGCGTGGCGACCCCAGGACAGGAGAACGGAGACGACCGCCAGGACAACCCAGAAGCGGATCATGCGTTTCTCGCCGTCCGCGAACGGACCGCTTCCCTTTTTCCGGAATCCGTTCGCGACGCCGAACGCCGCGATGAGCACGGCTAGCACTCCTGCATACTCGCCTGCGCCCGAGTGACGCGAGAATCCTTGTCCGTGTTGTTCATAGCCGGGCTGCCGGCCGACATCCCCCCAGTATTGGCCGCCATCGGGAGTATCCATGCGGTAGCCAAAGAGGCCGGGCACCACGACGCGGAGCGTCTCCATCTTGGGGAGGCTCCATTGGGTGGCCCAGTCCCAGCGCTGGGGAGGAGTCATTTCTTTGCCCTGATTGCCGCCGCCACCGACCGCGCCGGTGCTGATGAGGCCCGAGAGTGTTTGGGCCGCCATCCATCCGGCGCAGACGACCACGAGCGCGAGGCGCCAAGCCCCCTGGCCGAAGGCCTTGCCGGAGATGCCATGGTCGTTCAAGGCCTTGAACACGACGAACGCCGCCACCGCGATGCTGAAGATGGCCCCGTTGTCCGCGCCCTCGACGACCGCAAGACCCGTCGCGAGGCCGGCGATCAGCACGCGCACCAGTTTCCACCGCCCCGACCAGTCCCACAGTGCCGCGATCGCGATGAAAAAATAGCCCACGCAGAACGCCCGTGTTCCCAGGCCCCAGCAGACGTTGGAAAAGATGTTCGAGTTCAGCGCGATGGCCAGGGCCGCGACACCGGCGGCTAGCTTCGGCAGCTTCATCTCCACAAAAAGGACCCATCCGGCGAGCGCGAGGAACAGCACCGCGAAAAGCGGATAGAACTTTGCGAATCCCACGGGGCCGAGGAACCAGAACAGGACGGCCCACGGCGACGAAGAAAACTGGCCACCATAGCTGCCGACCCAGAAGAGGTCATACCAGATTCCGTCCATGATCGCAGCCGGCATGTCGAGCGACCGCATCATCGATGAACCCAACGGGCCGTCGTTGGAGAAATGCGCCCAGCCGGGGCGGAAGCTGTCGTGGAAGAGGAAGCCGATCACGGCCGCCGCCACGACGAGGAACACGAGCGACGCCTTGAGAGAACTGGATTTCACGCTGGTCATAGACAGGCCTCCGACCGTTTTGCTCGAAGACACTGGCGGACCGTAGACGGAAGACCGTGGGAGGGGGAATGACGAATGACGAATCACGAAGGCCAAAGGACGAAAGGGGGCCGGCACGGCTGCCCTAATCCATCCGTCGTCGGACCCTGGCCTTCTGGCTTCGGCCTTCCTACCGGCGACTCGCGCGCCACAGGAGGGCGCCGCCGACGATCTGGAAGAGGAAGTTCGGCAGCCAGACGATCAGGTGAGGGGCTAGTTCGGCCCGGGTTTCCAAGGCTTCGCCGACGATGAAGAAGCTGTAGTAGACGGCCACCAGCAATACGGCCAACGCAATGCCCACGCTGGTTTCGCGCCGGTGTGCCCGGATGCCTAGGGGAATGCCAATCAGGGTGAATCCGATGCA
>JAYUUX010000162.1:0-2031 GCA_043754645.1 Verrucomicrobiales bacterium
ACCCCGACCCAGGACATCACGCTCGGTTGCTATTATCTGACGGCCGAACCGAGGACGCAGAAGAAGGAATCCGATCGGTTGATGCTGTTCGGCACTAAATCGGAGGCGATCTTCGCCCATCATGATGGAGCACTGAAACTCCATGACCGCGTGCTCCTCAAGAACCCGGACTTTGGTCACAAGACCATCTATGGCAACAAGGACGCCAAGATGATCGAGACCACGGTTGGTCGCGTGGTCTTCTCCGAGATTTGGCCCGCTGAGCTAGGTTTCCCCAACCGCGTCGTCGGCAAGGGCGAACTCGGGAACCTGATCGGCAACTGCTACAAGACCTGCGGCCAGGAGAAGACAGTCGAGATGCTTGATCGGCTCAAGGAAATGGGCTTCCGCGAAGCGACCCACTCCGGAACCTCGATCGGCATCGACGACATGATCATTCCCAAGGAAAAGGATCAGGAAATCGAGGTGGCTTTGAAGCAGATCTCGGACATCGAGAAGCAATACAAGAAGGGTGTGATCACCAACTTGGAGCGCTACAACAAGGTCATCGATATCTGGACAGTCTGCACCGACAAGATCTCGGGCGTCATGCTCAAGACCTTCGAGGCGAACCAAGGCAAGAAGGAATACAACCCGATCTCGTTGATGGTCGACTCCGGCGCCCGCGGCAACAAGCAGCAGGTCCGTCAGCTCGCCGGTCTCCGCGGGTTGATGGCCAAGCCGGACGGTTCGATCATCGAGAAGCCGATTCTCTCGAACTTCCGCGAAGGCCTCACGGTTCTCGAGTATTTCATCTCCACGCACGGTGCCCGCAAGGGACTCGCCGACACGGCGCTCAAGACCGCCGACTCAGGCTATATGACACGCAAGCTTGTCGACGTTGCTCAGGACGTCATCGTCCAAGCCGTCGATTGCGGAACTACCAACGGCATTTGGGTTCAAGCGATCTACGAAGGCGAGGAAGCCGTCGTGAAGCTGGCCGACCGGATCGTGGGCCGTGTGAGTTCCGAGGGGATCCATGATCCTTCGAACCCTAAGAAGTATTTGGTCAAGGCCGGCGAAGAGCTTGACGAGGTCAGGGCCAAGATCATCGACAACTCGGGCGTGGAGAAGGTCAAGATCCGCTCCGTGTTGACGTGCGAAACCAAACAGGGCATCTGCGCACTTTGCTACGGACGAAACTTGGCGACCGGACTTCTGGTCAAACTCGGCGAAGCGACCGGCATCGTTGCCGCACAGTCAATCGGCGAACCGGGCACGCAGCTCACGATGCGCACCTTCCATACCGGTGGTGTTGCCGCGGGTGTGTCCAAGAACCCGATCATCAAGGTCAAACACGACGGCATCGTCCGCTACAGCGACGACATCCGCTTTGTGGAGCTCCAAGACGGAAGCAACATCGTCCTCAACAAAAACGGATCCCTTGCGGTGTTCACCGAAGATGGCCGTGAGCTCGAGAGCCACAACATCGTCATCGGCTCAGTCTTGGCGATCGGCAACGGAGGTCGGATCAAGAAGGGTGATACGCTTGCCCAGTGGGATCCCTACAACGTTCCGATTCTTTCGGAGAAGGCAGGGCGCGTCCGATTCCATGACATCATCGAAGGTGTCACGATGAAGCAGGAGCTCGACGAGACCACGGGGCAGGAATCGATGGTCATCATCGACCACAAGGAGGATCTGCATCCGCAGGTCATCGTTCTCGACGAGCATGGGGATCCGACCGCCCAATACGCGATTCCCTCGGGAGCGCACATCGCCATCAATGAAGGCGACAAGATCGTCGCCGGAACGTTGCTGGCCAAGACTCCCCGGAAGAGTTCCAAGACCAAGGACATCACCGGCGGCCTCCCCCGTGTCGCCGAACTGTTCGAAGCTCGGCGTCCGAAGGACGCTGCCGAGATCTCCAAAATCGATGGCGTGGTTGATTTTGGACCCAGTGTCCGCGGCAAGCGCTGCATCGTGATTAAGGATCCGGTAACCGCCGCAGAGGAAGAGCACCTCATCCCGATCGGCAAACACGTTGTTGTG
>JAYUUX010000163.1:0-3958 GCA_043754645.1 Verrucomicrobiales bacterium
CTTCGGCGTTGACGAAGGCGCGGCCGGTGACGACGGGCGCGATGATCCCCGCCGCGCGGTCGAGCCAACGGAACTGCCCGGTGAATGTGCTGCCGAGGATGCTTTCCTGAACCCACTCGGCGCCTTCCGCCAGTTTTCCATCGGCGGCGAGGCAGGCCAGCTTCGCGCTGGTGCCGGTGCCGCAGGGAGAACGGTCGTAGGCCTTGCCGGGGCACAGGACAAAGTTCCGCGAATGGCCGCCGGACTGGCCCGGGCCGAAGAGTTCCACGTGGTCGATCTCGGGATAACCCTGCGCGTTGACGGCCTGCCGGATGCGCCAGGAGACGTCGGTCAACTGCTCGACGTTCGTCAGCTGAAGCGCCCACGGATGTTTTTCCACGAGGAAGAACCAGTTGCCCGCCCACGCGACATCGCCGGTGACAGGGCCGATGCCGGGAACTTCCACCGTCGCGGCCTTGGTCTTGCGGTGGCTGGGGACATTCGCCACGGACACCGATCCATCCGTGTGCAGCGTCGCCGTCACGATCCCGACGGAGGTTTCGATCCGGTGATCGCCGGGAGAGATACGGCCCACGTGCGCCAGCGTGGCGATGAGGCCGATGGTCCCGTGGCCGCACATCCCGAGGCAGCCGACGTTGTTGAAAAAAATCACGCCGATCGAGCACGACGGATCGCTCGGTTCGCAGAGCAGCGCTCCGACGATCACATCGGAACCGCGCGGCTCGTTGACCACGGCGGAACGGAACCGGTCATGGCGTTCGCTGAAGATCGCCTGACGCTCCGCGACGGTGCCTTTGCCAAGGTCGGGACCTCCGCCGACGACGATGCGGGTGGGCTCGCCACCGGTGTGGGAATCGATGATCTGGATCTTCTGCATGAGCCTACTTGGTCGGAGATTCCTTGGCCTTCTCCGCCGGAATGATCTTCACGAAACGGATGTCCATGACGGCGGCCTTCTTCTTGTTCTGCGGCTTTACCGCGATGGTGTGCGTTCCGGCCGTCAACGCCACCGTGCCCACGCGGCGCGGGATGAACTTCTGAAAATGCCCGGTGTCCTCCACGACGAACGGGAAACTCTTACCGGCGACTTCGGCGATGACGTCGCTGCCGCCATTGCCCGTGCCGCAGCCCTGCCAGATCTCGACGACGTAGTCGCCGGGTTTGGCCACCGTGAACTTCCACTCCGCCCAATCCTCCGCCCTTGTCCAGAAGCCGAGGCACAGTTTGTTCGTCTGCGGTTCGTAGCGGAGCATCGTGCCGTGGACCACGGCGTTGCTCGCGTGCATCGAGACAATGCCGTCGGCGCCGGCGAACACCGGCTTTGGCGAAGCCGGCGCGGCCGGGTCGGCAGCCGAAAGCCGGGGGCAGACCGCCGACAAGGCGATGACGAGGAGTGTGAAGAAGGGAAATGATTTCATGGAGGGAACCCGTCAGCGGCGCTTGGAGGATCTGGCGGAAGGCTCCACCAGCTTGAGGATGTCGGCGGCGCTGGCCGCCTCGTGCAGGACGATCTGCGGGCCTTCCTGCGCGCGCTTTTCTCCGCCGCCTTTCGGACTGCGCGGACCGCCCGTCATCGGCGAGATGGAAACGACGTGGCCGATGGCGTTGCCGCGTTCATCGAGGATGGCCGAGCCGCTGGAACCGGGCGCCCAGTCGGTGCTGACATTGATGCGCGTGGTTGTCTCCCCGGCGCGGCGCTGCGTGCGGCTGATGAAGCGGTTGACCATGCCCTCGCTGAAATAGCCGCGCTGCCCGAGCGGCCAGGAGAAGCAGAAGGCGCGGTCGCCGGGGCGGACTTCGGTGTTCAACGGAAGAGGCTTCAGGCCCTTGGCATCAAGTCTGACGAGACACACGTCGCTGAAGGCGTTGGACGCGAGGATCTCCGTGACCGCGAACACCCGGTCGGTGTCGTCCGCCGCCACGAGGAAACCTTCCTTGAAGTTCTCCGGCCTCTCGACGACGTGGCGGCACGTGGCCACGACACCGTTCTCCGTCACCGCATACCCTCCGGCCAGATTGAGGTGCCACTGGTCGCATTTGGAACAAAGGTAATGCCATCCGAGCCTCAGGTGCGCGGCCCGCGCCGCGGCCCAGAGGTCGCGGCGGTCCAGCCCGCGGCGCTTGGGAGAGGGCAGGTCGATGCTGCAGGTGCGGCGACCAAGTTGGTTCGTGAGGACGGAATCGGGGACGAGCTTGCCCGCTTCACGAAGCTTGTTGGCCGCATCGCTCACCGCCTTGTCGGCGTCGCGCGTGATGTAGACGGGAACTCCGGGCGCCTGCGCCTGCACACGGCCGGCGGCGGTCGTGGCCCAGACCGCGACGAGCACAAGTCGCACGAGCGCGGAATGCAGGCGGGTGGTCATGCGGGCAGGCTAGGCGGACACGCCGGGGATCCGCAACGTCACTTCCGCTTCGGCACCTTGGGACGGCTGGCGATGCCGTCGTGGATCACCTTCAGCACGGCCTTGCGTTCGGCACCGGTCAGCGTCAGCCGCGGCGCGCGGGTCCATTCCTTGCCGAGGCCCGCTTCCTGCACGGCCAGCTTGATGTATTGGACGAATTTCGGGTGCGTATCGAGGTGCAGCAGCGGCGCGAACCAGCGGTAGATCTCGACCGCCTTGTCCCATTGCCCGGCGCGGGTGAGTTCCCAGAAGTATTGGTTCTCCGCCGGGAAGGCGATGCCGCTGCCGGCCACCCAGCCGTCGATGCCGAGGATGGCGGATTCCAGCGCGAGATCGTCCACGCCCGTGAAGATGGCGTAACGGTCGCCGACGACGTTGTGCAGGTCGGTGATGCGGCGGGTGTTGCCGGAGCTTTCCTTGAGCGCGACGAAGTTCTTCTGGTCCGCCAGCTTCGCGAAGAGCTCGGGCGTGAGATCGTGCCCGTAGCTGAGCGGGTTGTTGTAGATCATGATCGGCAGCCCGGTCGCCCTGGCCACGGAACGGAAGTGGTGGAGCGACTCGGCCGCATCCGGCGACTTGTAGACCATCGGCGGCATGAGCATGAAGCCGTCGAGCCCGAGCTTCTCGCCGTCGCGCACGTAGCGGACCGCCTCGGACAGGCTCGTCTCCGCCACGCCGCTGAGGACCGTCACGCGTCCGTCCACGGCCTCGACCATGTCGGCGATGACCGCGCGCTTTTCCTCGGCGGTCATCGACTGGTTTTCACCGAGCGAACCGAGGAAGACCAAGCCCGTGATGCCGGACTGGATGAGCGCCTCGGCGTGCGCGGCGGTGGCGGGAAGATCGAGTGAGCCGTCCTTGTGGAGCTGGGTGGTGATGGCGGGAAAAACGCCGGACCAATATGGTTTCATGGTTCCGAAGGCTAGGCCGGATCGCGGCCCGCCGTCTTGTAGGGAATCAGCTGGGCGGGGACGAAGCCCGGCACAATCCCGCCGGGTTATGCGCCCGCTGCTCCTGCATGCTTCGTCCCCATCGACCCGCCCCGGTCGGCGCCGCGTGCTCCACCTCGAATACGCCTGCGACAAATCGCCCGGCGGGCTCCGGTGGGCGGAGGACGCGGGTCCCGGGCAGCCTTGCCAGTGAGCTGCGAAGGGGCCGAGGGAATCAGTCGGCATCTCGGCGGCGGGCTTTCCATGAGGAGCGAATTGCAAGCCCCAGGGGGCTGCGTTCGGGCGGAGGACTCAGTTTTTCCATGCGTTGCCGAAGGCGCCTCTGGCAACGTCCCGCCAGATGCCCGCGTTGTATCGCACTTTCGTCCGTCCGTTCCTCTTCCGCCGCGATTCGGAGGCGATCCATGATCTAACCCTCGACGCGCTCGGGTTCGCCAGCCGGGGCGACCTGTTCCCCGAATCCTTTGCGCCTCTCTTCGAGCCCGCCGAGCTGCCCATCGAACTCTTCGGCCTGCGTTTCCCGAATCCCGTCGGCCTTGCGGCCGGCATGGACAAGCGGGCCGTGGCCCTGCCCATGTGGCCCCGGTTCGGCTTCGGCTTCAGCGA
>JAYUUX010000164.1:0-3018 GCA_043754645.1 Verrucomicrobiales bacterium
GGCGAAGGACGTCTCGCCGAACATTCTTGCCGGAAATCCGCATGCCGACTCCCTTGGCAACGCCGCCGTCTGGAACTTTCACAGCGAACCCGACAAAGCCGGTGGCGCCGAATCCGTTCTTCCCGTCGGTTCCGTGCTCTCGAAATGGCAGGCCGCTCCCAACGGTGACGAGAGGAAGCGTCTCGCCCGCGAAGTGCAGACCCTCCTGACCAGCGATCCGACCGGCCTCGCGAAGGATTCGCCCGACGCCTTGCTCCGTCGCCAACTCACATCGCTGAATGGCCCGCTGCTCAGCGGCATTCTGCGCAGTCGGCGCGGCGACGAGGCGACTTCCACGGCCGGGAGAGTGGCTTCAGGAAGTGGCCTTGATCCGGCGCTCTTCGGCAAACATCCCGAAGGCGCGAAAGTGGCCGCGACCAGCCTGTGCGTCCGCGCACCGTCGGTCATTGAAGTGCGGCTTCCGGCGGAATTCGTCGAAGGGTGCGAGTTCGTCGCCACGACGACGCTGCACAAGGAGACCGGTTCCGAGGGCAGCGTGCAGATGCAGGTGCTCACGACCCGGCCGGCCTCGGTCGGTTTGACCACGGGCACAGCGAAAGAGCAGGGGGGCAAGAGCACATGGTCCGATGGTGAACGTCCGATCGTGTCCGATTCGCCGATCCTCGTGACCGGCGGCAGCGCGGCCCGCCAGCGGATCGAGACGGCGATGGACCAGTTCCGTCAGCTGTTCCCGGCCGCGCTCTGCTACACGAAGATCGTCCCGGTGGACGAGGTCGTGACGCTCACGCTCTACCACCGGGAGGACGACGCGCTCCGTCGCCTCATGCTGGACGATGCCCAGACAGCCGAGTTGGAGCGGCTCTGGTCCGAGTTGCACTTCGTCAGCCAGGACGCGCTCAAACTCGTCGATGCCTTCGAACAGCTCTGGCAATACGCCACTCAGGATGCCGATCCGAGCGCGTTCACGCCGATGCGCGAACCGATCAAACAACGTGCCGAAGCCTTCAAGAAGCTGCTCGTGGACACGCAGCCGAAGCATCTCGACGCCGTCCTGAAGTTCGCCGAAGGCGCGTATCGTCGTCCTCTTTCCACCGCTGAACAGGACGAACTCCGCGGCCTCTACCGCAAGCTCCGCACCGAGGAACTGGCGCATGAGGCCGCAGTCCGTCTGACGTTGGCCCGGGTGCTGGTGGCGCCTGCCTTCCTTTATCGCGCCGAGAAACCCGGGCCCGGGGAAAAGGCCGCGCCGGTGAACGACTGGGACCTCGCGACCCGCCTGAGCTACTTCCTGTGGTCCTCCGCGCCGGATGCCGAACTCCGAGCCGTCGCCGCCAATGGCAGGCTTCACGAACCGAAGGTGCTCGCCGCCCAGACGCGGCGGATGTTGCAGGATCCTCGCGTTCGCCGGTTGGCGACCGAGTTCGCCTGTGCCTGGCTGCACATCTACGACTTCAACGAGCTCAACGAAAAGAGCGAGCGCCACTTCCCGACCTTCAACGGGCTGCGCGACGCGATGTATGAGGAGCCGATCCGCTTCTTCACCGACCTCTTCCAGCGCGACGGCTCCGTGCTGAACATCCTCGATGCGGACTACACGTTCCTGAACGCCGACCTCGCGAAACATTATGGGATGGAGGAAATATTTCTTCGGAGCCGCGGCACGAACGGAGCGCCGAGCATCGCTCGGCCCGGGACAACCGCCGTTTCGTTCGAGCCGAGCAATGCTCGGCGCTCCAGTGACGACGATTGGCAGCGCGTGGACGGTGTGAAGAAGTATTCGCGCGGCGGCGTGCTCGGCCAGGCGGCGACGCTCGCGAAACAATCCGGCGCGTCGCGCACCAGTCCGATCCTGCGGGGCAACTGGCTCAACGAGGTCCTGCTCGGCGAGAAGCTGCCGCGCCCGCCGAAGGACGTGCCGCGCCTGCCGGAAGACGAGGCCACCGAGGCGCTCAGCGTCCGCCAACTGACGGAGAAGCACACCACCGACCCGAAGTGCGCCGGCTGTCATCGCCGCATCGACCCGTTCGGCTATTCCTTGGAAGCGTTCGACGCCATCGGCCGCCTGCGCGACCACGACCTTGGTGGGCGGCCCATCGATGCCCGCACGAAGGTGATGGACGGTTCCGAGATCAACGGACTGGACGGCCTGCGGACCTATCTCCTGACCCAACGCCGCGATGCCTTCCTGAGACAATTCTGCCGCAAGCTGCTCGGCTATTCGCTCGGGCGCGGCGTCCAGTTGTCCGACAATCCGTTGATCACGGAGATGCAGGCCAAGTTGAAGAAGAACGACTACCGGGTAACCGCCGCCATCGAATCGATTGTCCAAAGTAGGCAGTTCCGCGAGATCCGGGGTAAGGATACAGCAATCAGCGAATGAAAATTATGACGCCAACTGTTCTTTGGACTGTCCTGGTGGCTGTCGCTTTGGCCGGCCTTTTCTTCGTGTTCCGCAATCGTGTCTCTCAAAGATGGGGATTCAGGGAGGCGGTCCAGAACCCCAAGGACTGGAGCCGAGATTCGGAACGGACTCGTCGGGAAATCGAAAAAGCGGTCGGCGAATCAGCGAGCTGGAACAATGGCCAAGTTTCGGCGGCGGCCAGCCGCTTCATATTTGAGATCTCCAGCAGCGAAGAAGCGACCGTGGAACTAAAGGTTCTTCGATCGCTTGGAACCAGGGTCCATTCGTCAGTGTTGACGATTCTTGGCGATTCCTCGAACCGCGCTAGGCTGGTGGCTCCGACAGGAACGAACCTGCTACCGGAGGCTCCTTTCAATCGCGCATGCGACCTTCTTGAAGAACCGCCCGCCGCGGCTGCTAGGCTTATCTCTCCCTTCCTTGAAGAACCATCTGCGGGAATCAGAAAAGATGCCGCACTCGTCCTTGGGAAAATCGGATCAAAAGAGGTTGTTCCATCCCTTCGGCGGGTATTTGAAGATCAGGACGAGTATGTCCGGTCCTATGGCTTGATGGGGCTTCGCGACGCGCTTCACGGCGGCCGGGACCATGAACTTGGC
>JAYUUX010000165.1:0-3136 GCA_043754645.1 Verrucomicrobiales bacterium
GGACGCCGACACCCGGCCCCGCTGGAAGACTTCCTCCTCCACGCGGCCCGCGATCAACGGCAGCAGGCCCGTGGCGATGAGATAGGACTTCAAGGAACCCGCCGCCGGCTCCGGCAACGAGCTAGGAACCGGCAACGGCGCGGGGGGATGAGGCCGCGCAAGGAGTCCGCCTTCGAAATTGAACCGTGAAACGTCCGGAGCGGGCCCGGCCGAGAGCACGAACGGTGCGGCCGGCAACGCCGGCGTCTCGATCCGTCGGCGCATCTGGCCCAGTTCGCGCCGCATCTCCGCCATTTGGGCGGCCATGAGGGCGTTTCCCGAGATGCCGGCATCGGGCTGCGGTTCGGCTTCCGGCAACCGGGCCAGCACCTGGATCCGGGGCTTGCGCCAAAGGCCGGCGATGCCTTCTGCCGGAAGCTTGGTGACGCCGACGATGATCGCCCGCGGACCCAGTTCAGCCCGGATCTTCGCGACCGCGTCGGCGGACGAATCGGCTATGAACGGTATGATGCGGCCTTCGGGCATGTTCAGGGGTCAACGGACGGCTCAGGAGGGATCCGGAGACGGAATGATCCCCGCCGACTGGATCTCAACCCGGGGCGGAACCTCCGAGTAGGAGAGGACGGCGAGTTCGCCAAAAGTGCTTTCGAAAAACCGTTTGAAGGCGAGGCGGATCTGCGGGGCGCAGATGACGACGGGCGGATGCCCGGCGGCGACGAGGCTCTGGATCTTCTGGGAAAGCCAGTCGATCACGTGTTTGGCCAGCCTTGGATCCATCATCAGGGAAATCTCGGTCGGAGTCTGCCGGACGCCTTGGGCGATCTGCTGTTCGAGCCGCGGGTCGAGGGTGATCGCCTTGAGTGCGCCGGTGTCGGACTGGAAGCTCCGCGTGATCTGCGGCCCCAGCGCCCGCCGGGCGAACTCGGAAAGCTCGTCGGGGTTTTTGGTGACCGTCGCGTAGTCCGCCACTTTTTCGAGGATGGCCGCGAGGTTGCGGATGGAGATGCCCTCGGCCAGAAGGTTCTGCAGGACACGCTGCACGTGGCCCACGGTCAGCAACCCGGGTATCAGCTCGGTGACCACCGTGGCGTGGGTCTGCTTGAGGTTATCGAGGAGGTTCTGCACGTCCTGGCGGCTCAGGATCTCGTGGCAACTGCGCTTCACCGTCTCGGACAGGTGGGTGACGAGCACCGAGGCCGCGTCGACGATCGTGTAGCCCGAGATCTCGGCGTTCTTCCGCTCCATGTCGGTGATCCAGGTGGCGGGAAGCTTGAAGACCGGTTCGGTGGTGGGGACGCCCCGCAGCACGGCGCGGCTGTTGGTCGCGTTCATCGCGAGCCAATGGCCGGGAAGAAGCTCGCCCTGGGCGATGACATTGCCCTTGAGGACGAACCGGTATTGGTTGGCCTCCATCTGGAGGTTGTCCCGCAGCCGGATCGGGGGAACGAGGACTCCCATCTCGGAGGCGAAGTTGCGGCGAACACCGGTGACCCGCTCCAGGAGATCGCCTCCCTTGCGGGCGTCGGCCAGGTTGACGAGCCCGTAGCCGAGCTCGATCTGGAGCGTGTCGAGCTGCAGCAACGACTCGATCTTGTCCGGCTCCTTGCCTTGCCCGGGCTTGGAGGGATCGGATGCGGCACCGCTGGCGGAGCCATCCTTCCCGGCGACGGCGCCACCCGCCTGTCCGGTGGCCGCAAGTGCCATCCGTCCTTCGAGTTCCTCTTTTTGGAGATACCGCGCGACGAGCCACGAAACAGTCCCCAGAACGAGGAACGGAAACATCGGCAAACCGGGCACGAGGGCGAAGATCAGCAGCATTCCCGCAAGGATCTTGAGCGCGCGGGGATAGAGCATCATCTGGCGGGTCAGCTCCTGGCCAAGGGCGTCCTTGGCGGCGGCGCGCGTGACGAGGATACCGGAGGCGACTGACACGATGAGCGCCGGGATCTGGGAGACCAGGCCGTCACCGATGGAGAGAAGGGTGTATTTCTGCAGCGCCTCCGTCATCGACATGCCCTTCTGCATGATGCCGATGGCGAATCCGCCCAGGACGTTGATCAGGGTGATCAGGACGGCCGCGACCGCGTCGCCTCGGACGAACTTCGAGGCACCGTCCATCGCCCCGTAGAAATCGGCCTCCTGCTCGACCTTGCGGCGTCGGGCCCGGGCCTCGGACTCGACGATCATGCCGGCGTTGAGCTCGGCATCGATGGCCATCTGTTTGCCGGGCATCGCGTCCAACGTGAACCGGGCCGCGACTTCGGCGATACGGCCCGCACCCTTGGTGATGACCACGAAGTTGATCACCACGAGGATCACGAACATGACGAAGCCGACGACATAGTTGCCGCCGACGACGAAATTGCCGAACGCCTCGATGATGTGGCCCGCGCTTCCATCGGTGAGGATGAGCCGGGTCGTCGCGATGTTCAGCGACAGCCGGAACAGCGTGATGAAGAGAAGAAGCGAGGGAAACCCGGTGAACTCCGAAGGATCCTTGAGGTAGAGGATCACCAGCAGGATCAGCAGCGACAGCGCGATGCTGCACGCGAGCATCGCGTCGAGGACGAACGGCGACACCGGCATGACCATCAGCATCACCGTGGCGAAGACGCCGATGATGAGGAAGATGTCGCCCTGCTTCAGCAGCCGACCGATGTTCGAAACTGGATTGGCCATCGACTGTGCCATGGCTCAGGAATGCTGCTCCCGGTAATAGCGGTAGGCGTTCACCCGGTAGACCCAGGCGAGCACTTCGGCCACGGCGGTAAACAGTTGAGCAGGAATCTCGCCACCGACCCGGCCGAACTTGAACATCGTCCGGGCTAGCGGTTTGTTCTCCATGATCGGGACCCCGTGCTGCTGCGCGATTTCCCGGATCTTGAGCGCATTGAGACGGATGCCCTTCGCCACGATCTTCGGGGCCTTCATCGTTTTCCGGTCGTAGCGGAGCGCGACGGCGATGTGGGTCGGGTTCGTCACAATCACGTCCGCAGTAGCGACTTCCGCCAACATCTTGCGCTGGCTCATCTTCATGCGCCGCGACCGCATCCGGCCCTTCATGTGCGGATTGCCGTCGGAGGACTTCGCCTCTTCCTTCACCTCCTGCGTGGTCATCATCAGGTCCTGGCTGGTC
>JAYUUX010000166.1:0-3031 GCA_043754645.1 Verrucomicrobiales bacterium
CAGCAGGATTTCTCCGAGGGAGGAGGATTGGACCAGAAGGTTCGCTGGATCTCCACGGTCCATCAAGGCGGTGGCAACGCCGCATTCATGGACGGCAGCGTCCAGCAGCTCACGACCGCCAAGCTCCGCGAAGCCATCCGCAACCAACCCGTCGGCCGCGCCAACCGCATCTGGCTCCCCAACTCCGACGCCACCGGCCGCGGCAATCCGTAGGCCACCGTCGTCCGAAGCGAGCCCATGAATACCCCCTACCAACGAGACCGGACGCGTGCCTTCAGCATGATCGAACTGATGGTCATCGTGGCTGTCGTCGCAATTTTGGCCGCGGTCCTCTTGTCGAAACAGATGCGGGATAGGGATAGGGCCAGACGCATCAGCTGCATTGGCAACCATTACCAGCTCAGCATGGGCTTGCGCCTGTTTGCCAATGACGCGGACGGAGCCTATCCGTTCCAGTTCCTTTTGCGTCCGACCAGCTCGCTGATGTTCGGCTCTTCTTTCAGAACGAACGATCCTGCGGAGCTATGGAAGTTGATCCAAGTCGCGCAAAACGACATCTCCTCGCCGCGAGTCCTTATTTGCCCAAGCGATCAGCTTCGGCGTCAAACCGACTCGTTTCTGACCACCGGCGTGCCGGGCGAGTTCGCCAATACAAACA
The DNA here is from genome assembly GCA_043754645.1 of Verrucomicrobiales bacterium. Classification (GTDB taxonomy): domain Bacteria; phylum Verrucomicrobiota; class Verrucomicrobiia; order Limisphaerales; family CANJSG01; genus CANJSG01. Next base: position 659 of record JAYUUX010000166.1, read on the forward strand.
GCCGTCTCAACGCCCTGAGCTACTTCCTGTCGCTCGACGCCGATGAAAGCGGCCGGGACCTCATACTCATGGGCGACCGCTATTTGACGACGGATATGGAATCATCCTCGGAGAAAGGAACCAAGTTCCTCTTCGGGCAGCAGGACTTTTCGGAAGGATCCGGCATGGAGAAGAAGGTCCGCTGGATCTCCACGGTTCATCGAGGCGGCGGCAACGCTGGGTTTATGAACGGCGGCGCCCGGCAGCTCACGACCGCCACGCTCCGCGAAGCCATAGTCAACCAACCCGTCGGCCGCGCAAACCGCATCTGGCTCCCCAACTCCGACGCCACCGGCCGGGGCAATCCGTAGCCCGCGGAGCGCGGCCTTCCAGGCCGCAGCGGCCCAGGGGGACTCCCTAGGCTGCCGAAGTCTCTCGGGTTTGGGTTCAGTCGGAAGCGCTGCGGCCCGGAGGACCGCGCTCCGAAAACGGCTCCAGCGGAGCCGCCTGTTTATGGAAGCCCGACAGGCTCCAGTCCCAAGCTCCGTAGGAGCGACCTGTTCGGGCCGCTCCTACGGAGCTTAGGGCAAAGATCTGTGGCCCGTTCTACAAACAGGTCGGCCCTACGGGCCTGGCCATTCGCCCTTCTGACTGGCTTCGCCGATCCCTTCAACCTTGTCCACGTCTGCAACGGCTCCCCTCTTCGCGTTCCTTCACGCCCTTCGCGGATGAATTCCCGCCGCCAGTTGTCTTGCCCGGGGTTTCCGGCAACAGTCCGCGCGCTCCGAATCCGACGGGGCGTGAACCATGATTGATTTCGCCGAATCTCCACCGACCGGGCGTGACTCGCCGTTTGTCGCGCAGGTGGCGGAGATCTTTTCGCCGACGGGCCTCCTGTCGCGGGCGAGCAACTTCGAGTTCCGCCCGCAGCAGCACGAGATGGCCGTCGAAGTGGCGCGTGCGCTCGAAGGCGGGCGGCATCTCGTGGTCGAGGCCGGCACCGGCGTCGGCAAGAGTCTGGCCTACTTGATCCCGTCGATCCTCTTCGCCGTGGCCAAGGGCAAGAAGGCCATCATCTCGACCCACACGATCAATCTCCAGGAGCAGCTCACGCAGAAGGATCTGCCGATGCTCGCGGCGGTGCTGCCGGTGAAGTTCAGCTACACGATGCTGAAGGGCCGGCAGAACTACCTCTGCACGCGCCGGCTCCACAAGGCCTCGCTCCAGGCCGACAGCCTCTTCACGTCGCCGGAGACGGCCGAGCTGAAGCGAATCTGGGAATGGTCCAAGAAGACGGAGGACGGCAGCCTGTCGGACTTCGCCATCGAACCGGACCCGAAGGTCTGGCAGCACGTGTGCAGCGAACGCGGACTGTGTTCGCCGAAGATCTGCGGGCCTCAGTCGGACTTTGCAAAGGACCACGGCACCTGTTTTTTCCAACGCGTGCGCCAACGCATCATCGGCGCCGACGTGCTGGTGGTGAACCACACGCTCTTCTTCACCCTGCTCGGCGCGAACGACGAGGCGGGCGAAGGCGGCATCCTTTTCAAGAACGACTTCGTGGTCTTCGACGAAGCCCACACGGTCGAGAACGTGGCGTCGCGCCACATCGGCCTGAGCATTTCGAGCGGGCAGATGCGGTTCGCGCTGAACCGCCTTTGGAATCCGAAGACGGAGAAGGGCCTGCTGGCCACGTTGCGTCGCGGTGATTCCGTGAGGCTCGTCGCGGACCTGCTGGAGGAATCGGAGAAGTTCTTCAATAACGTCGAGCTGGCCTGCGAGGAACTGGCCGGACGTCAGCCAAGCTCGGTGCGGTCGGCCTCGGGCGATTCCTCCGGCCGCAGCCGGCAATGGAGCGAGCTCCGCGTGCGCCAGCCGGATCTCGTCACGGACAACGTCACGCTCCCGCTCCAGCGCCTGCGCGAGGCCGTGAGCGAGATGATTAAGACGTCCGAGGACAGCGAGACCGGGCAGGAGTTGATGGAGTGTAACCGAAGGCTCATCGACCTGAAGGAAGCCGTGGGCACGTTCCTCAGCCAGGCGGCGGACCACCATGTCTATTGGGTGGAACGCTCCGGCCGCGGCCAGCGCAGCCTCGCGCTCAACGCCGCGCCGGTCTCCGTCGCGTGGTTCCTGAAACGCCGGCTCTTCGGCTCGGAGACGTCGGTCATCATGACGAGCGCGACGCTTGGCACCAAGGTAGGGCAGGCTTCCAGCCTGCCCCCAAGCGCTCCCGCAACTCCGCCGGCCCAGAAAACAAAAAGGGCAGGCAAGATGCCCGCCATCCCTTCAGCCGCCGAGTCGCTCGCCTACATCATCCAGCGTGTCGGCGCGGAAGACGCCCGGGCCATCCAGCTGGGTTCGCCCTTCGATTACCCGACGCAGATGAAGGTC
>JAYUUX010000167.1:0-3981 GCA_043754645.1 Verrucomicrobiales bacterium
CGACGGAGGCGTGCTGATTGCCGCGCGCCTTCGCCAGCTTGGTGAGGGCGGCTTGAAGGCCGGCGCGTTCGTCGCCGGTCAAATGGGCAGCACCGACGGAGCCTTGGGCCATCTGGTTGACGATGCGAGACGCCTCGGCCCTGGCCTCGGATAGGTCGGCCAGCACTTTCCGGACGCGCTTCCCCGAGAGCGAATAGGTGACGGTGTAGGCGTCATAGACCTCGCCCTTGGATTTCATGGGGCTGCGGTAGATTTTGACGCTCGCGCCGCCTTCGGAGACGAGAATGGGGAAGGATTCCTTTCGGGCCCGGACGGGCTTGATGGCCTGTTTCATGCCACTATCTTGTCATAAATCTGCCATAAACTGACAAGCCCAAGAGGATTCCCTTCGCGTAACCGCTTGGGAATCAGGAAGAAGAATTGGTGCCGACAGAGGGGGTCGAACCCACACTCCCGTAAGGGAACAAGATTTTGAGTCTAGCGCGTCTGCCAATTTCGCCATGTCGGCACCGGAAACAGGCACCAGCAACTTAAGAAGCGTATCCGGACCGCGCAAGAGCGGAATCGAACTCCCGTGGCGGCCGTGCTCCCAAACAATTGGACTTGGTGCCGCCGGCGCTTTCCAGTAGCCCGTGGCCATGAACTTCCTCGTCACCGGCGGCGCCGGCTTCATCGGTTCCCATGTCTGCGAAGAACTGCTCGGCAAGGGCCACTCGGTCTGGGCTTTCGACAACCTGCATCCGTTCTATCCCACGGCGGCCAAGGAACGGAACATCGCCGAGATCAAGGCGCGCGGCGGGGACTTCACTTTCGTCCTGGGTGAACTCGCCGAGCCGACCGCTCTGCGAAACCTGTTCCGCAACGTGAAGTTCGACCAGGTCATCCATTTGGCGGCACTCGCCGGCGTCCGCCCAAGCCTGCAGGAACCCGAATCGTTCCAGCAGATCAACGTGGAGGGAACGGTGAACCTGCTCGAAGCCTGCCACCACAGCGGCATCAAGAAGGTGACCATCGCCTCAACCTCGTCGGTCTACGGCGTGAACAAAAAGGTGCCCTTCTCCGAAGACGACCCGACCCAGCGTCTCATCTCGCCCTACGCCGCGAGCAAGCTGGCCTGCGAAGCCCTCGGCCACGTCTACCACCACGTCTACGGCATGGACATCGCCATGCTCCGCTTCTTCACGGTCTACGGACCTCGCCAGCGTCCGGACCTGGCGATCCACAAGTTCGCCCGGCTGATCGAGGACGGGAAACCGGTGCCTGTCTTCGGCGACGGTTCGACCGCGCGCGACTACACCTACGTCAGCGACACGGTGGCGGGCGTGATCGCGTGCACGAACCGCCAGTTCGGCTACGAGATCTTCAACCTCGGCGGAAGCAATACGGTCACTCTTGCCCGTTTGATCGAAGTGCTCGAACAGACCCTGGGCAAGAAGGCGATCATCGACCGCCATCCGCAACAGCCCGGTGATGTGCCGCTGACCTATGCGGACATCACGAAATCGAGGAAACACCTCGGATACGATCCGAAGGTCGGCATCGAGGACGGCATCCGGCAGTTCGTGGAGTGGTTCCGGAAGCACAAGTGAATCGGAACCGTTCGCCCCGCGGGTCAGGGCTTCGAGGTCCGGATCGAGTAGACGCGCGATGCCGTGCGAATCAACAGCCGGTCCCCGCTCATCGCAGGCGTGGCCATGCACATGTCGTCGGCGGTGAGCTGGTTCGTGTGGAGTAGTTCGAACTTGTCACCCGCTCGGAGCACGAAGCAGACGCCGTCTTCGTTCAGGCAAAAGATCTTTCCGCCCGCCACCCATGGCGACGAAGTGAAGGCAAAGCCGTTCGGCAGGCGTTCTCGATCGTAGAGCAACTTCCCAGTCTTCGCGTCGTAACAGCTCACAAGGCCGCGGTCGTAGAGAACGAAGATCCGGCCTTCATGGAACAGCGGTGTGGGGTTGTAGGGACCACCGACCGGATCCGACCAGGCGATGAACGTATTGTTGCTTTCACCCGGCTTCAACGAGACGTCGCCGCTGGCACCGGGACGGATCGCATAGAGCGGCCGGAACTTGTCGCCCACGTAACCCGACGTGACGAAGAGCAGTCCGTCGCCGGTGAACGGCGTCGGGATGGCGATGCTCGACATGCCCTTGAACGACCAGAGCAGTTTGCCGTCGAGATCATAGCTGCGGACCGCCCGGGTTCCTGGCGTAACGAGTTCGGTGCGTTGTCCGTTTTCCCAGATGAATGGGGTAACCCAATTGCTCTTCTCGTCACGGTCCTGCCGCCACAGCTCCTTGCCGGTCTTGGAATCGAGGGCAAGGAGTTCGGCGCGATCGTCGTTGTCGTTCACGATGAACAAACGTCCGCCGTGTAGGACGGGCGATGCGGCCGTGCCCCAGCCGTAGCGGGTCTTGCGCGGCTCAAGCGTCCTGGTCCAGGCCTCTGCCCCGTCGAGTGTGAGGGCAAACACACCGACACCGCCGAACAACGCGTAGACCCGTTCTCCGTCGGTCACGGGAGTTTCCGCGCCGTAGCTGCTCTTGAGATGGATCGAGGTTTGCGGAGCGCCGCGATGGACCGTCTTTTCCCACCGGACCTTGCCGGTCGCGAGATCGAGGCAGAGGACTTTCCAGAGATGCTCGGTCTTCGGTGCTTCGAGACGGTCGCCGCCGAAGTAGAGGCCTTTCTTCGGCGGTTCCGACTCGCCGGAGTTGATCACGGTCGTGAGGAACACGCGGTCGCCCCAGACGATGGGCGAAGACCAGGCACGCCCCGCAACCGCACTCGTCCATTCCATGTTCTGCGTGGCCGACCAACGGTCGGGAATCCCCGGGTCCGTGCCCACCGCCCGCGAGTTTGGTCCACGGAACTGCGGCCAGTCGGTCTGTGCGACGAGTGTTTGGCTGCACGCCACGAGGACAAGTCCCGCGACGAATGCGACGATGCGGATGTTGGGCTGGACCGTGGTGGGTTTCATAGGTTGGCTGGGCGAGACTGGATCGATCGGAACGCGATGGCGATTACCGAACAGCTTTCTCAGCGGCACTCGGAGTGAACGTCCCGGCCACGGCAATTGCCAAGGAACCGACCAACCTGCCCGCCCATCGCCACCGCCTTTCGCCAAAGGGCTGTTCAGCGTTTTCGTCGGGCCGATTCAGCAGCGGTGTAATGCAGCGGTCACAACGATGGCCGACACACGATCCTGACAGCCGATCTCGGCTTGCCGGGCCGCTCCGCACCATGGCTGGGAACTTCTGGGTCGCGAACGGCTGGTCGCCTACACGCGCCACTTTCCGCGCATCGGCTGGCTCACGTAGCTGTTGGCTTCCTTGTCGTTGATGAAGCGCTGCTTCTTGGGGTCGAAATGCAGCGGCCGGCCGGTCTGGAGCGCGATCTTGGCGAGGTTCACCAACGTGCAGGAGCGATGGCCGTTCTCCTCGTTCAGGGCGAACTTCTTCCGAGTCTTCACGGACTCGACGAAGTCGGTGATCTGCGGTTCGGGATCGGGCAGGCCGGCGACCTTCTGAGCGAAGTCGGCGATGTCGGACTTGAAGCCCCTCATGATCTTGCCGTTCGGTCCCTGGATGAAGGCGGCGTCCTTCTCCTTGTTGTCGCCGTCGAGGATGATCTCGCAACCGTCCTTGTAGAGCAGCCGTATCCGGCGCCAGGTGCCGACGGCGTCGCTGTCCTGCTTGGGCGCATCCGCCTCGACCTCGATGGGGCTCTCGTTGTCCTTGCCGAGGATGTATTGGACCGGGTCGAGGTAGTGCTGGCCCATGTCGCCGAGGCCGCCGCCATCGTAGTCCCAGTACCCGCGGAAGGTGCCATGAACGCGGTGGGGGTGATACGGTTTGAAGGGGGCGGGCCCGAGCCAGAATTCATAGTCAAGATTCTCCGGGACTGGTTGCGGGACCAGATCGGTGCGGCCCACCCATTGAAACTTCCAATCAAATCCGGTGGAGGCGTTCAAAGTCACTTTCA